>DATCXG010000147.1:0-18690 GCA_036565945.1 Gemmatimonadaceae bacterium | reverse complement strand
CCCGCCAGTCGGACCACGCTGGACGCCATCGTGGCCGTGGGACTGCCCGCACGGGGCGAGGCCGTGATGGTGAAGGTCGCGCAGCGTCGGTACGAGCCTGGCCGGATGCCTTCGCGACCGCATCGGCGATGCGCGCGACGTTCACGACTGGCACGCTAGCGAGCGCGGTGCGCATGGAGCGCAGGAGGGCCAACTCGGCGGCGCACTCCCCGCACTCCGCGATGTGGCGTTCCACGGCTGCGCGAGTCGCCTGGTCGAGCTGATCGTGGACCAGATCGGGCAGCGAATCGCGAATATCCCTACGGCGGCACTCAACCGTCATTGATGAACTCCTTGACCGCTCGCATCGCGTTGTGATAGTGCACGCGGGCTGCTCCCTCCGTGCTTCCCACGATTGCAGCGATCTCCCTGTACGACATCCCTTCGCTCACGCGAAGCGTGAACACCTCGCGCTGCATGTACGACAGGCGAGCCACTGCCTCGCGTAGTCGCGCCCCCGTTTCGTCCGAGACTGCAGCATCGAGCGCGTCGTGCTCCGTTATGGCGTGGTTCTCCTCGAGCGCTACGATATGGTAGCGTCCCTTCCTGCTCCGGATCCGGTCGCGCACGATGTTGCGTGCAATTGTGAACAGCCAGGTGCGCAGCGAGCTCTCGCCGCGGAAGCCATCCAGGGACGCGAAGGCGCGCACGAAGGTGTCCTGCACCACCTCCTCCGCCTCGCGCCGCTCGCCGAGGCTCGCCACGAAGCGTGCTAGCGCCGGCGCGTGCCGCAGCACCAACAGGGTGGCCGCTCGCTCCTCCCCTCCCCGCCAGCGCGCTAGCAATACGGCGTCGCCCGGCTCGTCGGTAGCTACGATGGGTTCAGGCATCCGGTTGCATGGTGAGACGTATGTAACGTCTGGGCGTTAAGGATACTTGCTTGACGCCCCCCGGCCGAGAGGATAGTATGGGGTTGAACGAGCGTTCGAAGACCCAACGAGGAGCCGAATGGCAATTCCGACGCGGGATCAGAAGCTCGATGGCCTCCTTTCGTCGGCCGCGCAGGCATTTGCCCAGCGCGGCTACGACCGGACCAGCATGCGCGACCTAGCTCGCGCCTCGGGGATCTCGCTGGCCGGGGTCTACTACTACGTCCAGAGCAAGGAAGAGCTCCTCTTCCTCATCCAGAGCCGCAACTTCGAGAGCGTGATTGCGGGGATGCGCGAATCGCTGCGGGGCGTGACGGACCCCGTGGAGCGGCTCCAGCGCTTCATCGACAACCACCTGGACTACTTCGCCTCCCACATGTCGGAGATGAAGGTGCTCTCGCGCGAGGCGGACGCCCTTGATGGCGACTTCCTCCAGACGGTGAACGGCATGAAGCGCGAGTACACGCGCGCGCTCATGGATGTCCTGGCCGATATCGAGAAGGCGCACGGCCCCGCGCACGCGAACCGTCGCGTGGCGACGTACTCGCTCTTCGGCATGATGAACTGGATCTACACCTGGTACGACCCGCTCGGAGATGTAGGCATCGAGCTCCTGAGTCAGAATATCTGCCGGCTCTTCCTCGGGGGGTACGTGGGCTTGCCGGTGCCGGAGTCATCTCTATCTCGAGGGTCGGCGGGATGAGAGAACGACGGGGTTCAGGGGGCAGGTGGCAGGGTTCAGGAACTGCCCCTGGCGCTGAGCCTTCTACCCCCGAGGTAGTTCCCTGCCCCCTGCACCCTGAACCCTGAACCCTGTAGTGAATGGAGGTACGTCACATGGCAACGGCAACTATCGCTGAAAGCGCGGCAGGGACTCTCGTCACATATCGGAAGGATGGGAACCTGGCCATACTGGAGCTCAACGACCCGCCCGCGAACACGTACACCCACGAAATGATGCGGCAGCTCGATGAGTGCATCCTGCGCGCGCGCTTCGACAACGACGTGCAGGTGATCATCCTGCGCGGTGCGGGCAACAAGTTCTTCTCGGCTGGCGCGAACATCAAGATGCTCAACGAGGTCGATCCCACCTTCAAGTACTATTTCTGCCTGCATGCCAACGAAACTCTGAGCCGCCTGGAGCAGACGCCGAAGCTGGTGATCGCGGCCATCAACGGGCATTGCGTGGGCGGTGGTCTCGAGATCGCCATGGCGTGCGACGTTCGCATCGCGCGACAGGATGCCGGGAAGGTGGGGCTCCCGGAGGTGAACCTTGGCGTGCTGCCTGGTACGGGCGGGACTCAACGTCTGGCGCGACTGGTGGGCAAGGCCAAGGCGATCGAGTTGTTGATCACGGGTCGGACTTTCTCCTTCGAGGAGGGTCAGTCGCTCGGGATAGTCAACGAGGTGTACCCCAAGGACGAATGGTGGGAGAGCGTGCTGCTCTACGCCCGGCAATTCTGCCTGCCGAACAAGGCCGCGATGGCGGTGGGCCACATCAAGAGAGCTGTCCAGTCTGGCGCCGAGGTACCGCTGGAGTACGGATTGGCGATGGAGCGCGAGCTGCAGAGCCTCCTCTTCAAGAGCCACGACGCCAAGGAAGGGATTGGATCGTATGTGGAGAAGCGGCAGCCCACGTTCACGGGGAGGTGAGGCCATGACCCGGCTGGTGGACGGGCGGTCCCTGCGAGGAGTGGTTGCATGAGCGCGGTGACTTCGGCCGAGAGCTTCCCTACCCGCCTGGTGATCGATGGCGAGCTCGTAGATGCGCGCTCGGGAAAGACGTTCAGCGTGGTGAACCCCGCCACTGAGGAGGTGCTGACCTCGGTGGCGGAGGCGGGCGAGGCTGACGTTGACGATGCAGTGCGTTCCGCACTCGAGACGTTCGAGAGCAATGCATGGCGCGGCACCAGCGCAAGGGCGCGCGGCGAGATGCTCTACCGCCTGGGAGAGCTCTGCATGCGTGACATCGACGAGCTCTCGCGCCTGGAGACGCTGAACAACGGGAAGCCGATCCTGGAATCGGGAATCGACGTGAGGCTCGCCGCGCAGACGTTCAAGTACTACGGCGGGTGGGCTGACAAGATCCACGGCGAGACTATACCGGTGGATGGCGCGTTCCTGAACTACACGTTACGCGAGCCTCTGGGCGTGGTGGGCGCCATCGTGCCGTGGAATTTCCCACTCTCACTGGCGTCGTGGAAGATTGCTCCCGCGATTGCGTGCGGGAACACCGTGGTGCTCAAGCCGGCGGAATTGACGCCCTTCACCGCATTGAAGCTCGCGGAGCTTGCGCTCGAAGCTGGGTTCCCGCCGGGAGCACTCAATTGCGTTCCTGGGACGGGGCCGGTAGCCGGCGCTGCACTCGTGCGACATCCGGACGTGGCCAAGATCGCCTTCACCGGATCAACCGCCGTGGGGCGCGAGATCATGCGCGAGGCGGCGGCCACGGTGAAGAAGGTTTCGCTGGAGCTGGGTGGAAAATCACCGAACATCGTCTTCGCTGACGCCGACCTCGATGCGGCCGCCAAGGGCGCGCTCAACGCCATCTTCTACGGGAAGGGGGAGGTGTGCGCCGCGGGCTCGCGACTTCTCGTGGAAGCTCCGGTGCGCGAGGAGCTCCAGGCGAAGATCCTCGAGCGCGCCAGGCGCATGGTGGCGGGCGACCCGCTCAATCCGAAGACCCGTCTTGGCGCGATCGTCTCGGCAAAGCAGATGGAGCGCGTGCTGGGCTACATCGAGGGCGCTCGCAACGAGGGCGCCACGCTTCTCGCGGGTGGTGAGCGGACGCCAGTGAACGGCAAGGGGTATTTCGTAGCGCCCACGATCTTCGGCGACGTCAGCGCGAGCATGACTGTCGCGCGGGAAGAAGTGTTCGGCCCGGTCCTGGCCATGCTCACCTTCGAGGACGGCGAGGATGGCGCGGTGTCGCTGGCCAACCGAACGATCTACGGCCTCGCGGCCGGTATCTGGACGCGCGACATCAAGAAGGCGTTGCGCACCGCACGCGCGGTGAAGGCCGGCACTGTGTGGGTCAACACTTACAACATGTACGATGCCGCGTCGCCCTTTGGTGGATTCAAGCAGTCTGGCTTCGGCCGCGACCTCGGCGCGCAGGCGCTGGAGGGCTACACGCAGGTGAAGTCGGTGTGGGTGGATCTGTCGTGACTACGGGGTTCAGGGGGCAGGGTTCAGGGTTCAGGAGACGACCCGGGGCCATCGATGAATCCTGCTACCAGGTAGCGAGCGCATGACTGCGCGTTCATCGGCTGCTCCAGCAGCAGTCATCGTGGATGCGCTGCGCACTCCCGTGGGGCGGCACGGAGGGGCGTTGGCGCGCATGCGCCCTGATGATCTCGCGGCCATCGTGATCCGGGCACTGATCCAGAGAACCGGGATCGACCCGGCGACTGTGGATGACGTGATCCTCGGATGCGCCAACCAGGCCGGAGAGGACAACCGCAACGTGGCCCGGATGGCGTTGCTTCTGGCGGGTATGCCGGTGGAGGTGCCCGGTCAGACGGTGAACCGTCTCTGCGGCTCCGGACTGCAGGCCATCGTCAGTGCCGCGCAGGCTGTGCGTGCGCGCGAAGGCGAGTGCTTCATCGCCGGTGGAGTCGAGAGCATGTCGCGCGCACCGTGGGTGATGTTGAAGCCCGAGGACGGGTTCCCGCGCGCCGCGCCTGCCGTGGCCGACACTACAGTTGGTTGGCGTTTCACCAACAAGAAGCTCCCAACGGAATGGACCATCTCGTTGGGCGAGACCGCCGAGGAGGTTGCACGAAGGAGTGGAATCACTCGTGAGGAGCAGGATGCCTTTGCCCTCGAGAGCCAGCGGCGCGCGGCGTGCGCCATCAACGAGGGGCGCTTCGCCGACGAATTGGTGCCTCTGGAGGTGCCGGGCCGGCGGGGCGAGGTGATTCTGGTAGACCGCGATGAGCACCCGCGGCCAGAGGTGACCATGGAGAAGCTCGCCGCCATGCGCACAGCCTTCGTGAAGGAAGGCGGCACCGTGACCGCTGGCTCCTCGAGCGGGATCAACGATGGGGCGAGTGTTGTGCTGGTGATGGCCGAGGACGTGGCGCGCGCTGCCGGCCTCACACCCATGGCTCGTATCGTCGCATCGGCGGTTGCTGGAGTGTCGCCGGAGATCATGGGGATGGGACCGGTGCCGGCCACTCGCAAGGCGCTCCGGCGCGCGAGCCTCGAGATGCCCGATATGGACCTCATCGAGCTCAACGAGGCGTTCGCATCGCAGTCGATAGCGTGCCTCCGCGAGCTCGGCGCGGACCCCGCCAGAGTGAACGTGAATGGCGGCGCCATCGCGCTGGGACATCCGCTCGGCGCGTCGGGCGCACGGGTGATGACCACTCTAGTGCACGAGCTCAGGAGGCGCAGACTGCGCTACGGGCTAGCGACGATGTGCATCGGCGTGGGTCAGGGAATAGCCACGATCGTCGAGGGGGTCGCGCCATGAGCTACACGTACATTCTGTTGGACCGCACCGATGGAGTGGGAACTCTCACGCTCAACCGCCCCGAGAAGCTCAATGCCTTTGCGGGTACCATGCGGCTCGAGGTGGCCGAGGCGCTGCTCGAGCTGGAGCGCGACCCGACGGTGCGCGTCATCGTGATCACGGGAGCCGGTCGCGCGTTCTGCGCGGGGGCCGACGTCCGCTACATGGCGGAGCTGGTGGAGAGCCGCGACACCATCGCCATGGCCGCGCTGGTGGAGGCTGGGCGCAGGGTGGTGCTGACTATCCGCGAGTCGGCGAAGCCGGTGATAGCTAAGGTCAACGGGGTGGCCGCGGGTGGCGGCGCCAATCTGGCTCTCGCATGCGACATGCGAATCGCCAGCGACCAGGCGCGACTTGGCCAGACTTTCAATCGGATCGGACTGCACCCCGACTGGGGAGGAACCTACTTCCTGCCCCGCCTGGTGGGCCCATCCAAGGCGCTGGAGCTCTTCTGGATGGCTGATGTAGTGGATGCCGACGAGTGTCTCCGTCTGGGCCTCTTCAACCGGATGGTGGCGCATGAGAAGCTCGATGAGGAGACGATGCGCGTGGCCAGAGCGCTGGCAGCGAAGCCGGCTCTCGCGCTCTCGCTCGCCAAGCGCGCTGTGTACGAGTCACTGGATCGAACCCTTCCGGAGATGCTCGACTACGAGCTGGACGCTCAGCTCCGTTGTTTCGAGAGCGGCGATGCTGCCGAGGGAATCTCGGCGTTCGTGGAGAAGCGGGCCCCCGCATTCGGAATGAGCGAACGGCAAAGTGTTTGAAGGATCGGAAATCTCGCAGCTACGAGGAGCTCTATCATGGCACTCTCCAAGATCACGAACTTCGACGACTGGATCGATCTATTCAAAGTCTGGCAGGATGACATCGGGGTGGATGCCAGCGAGCTGAAAGACTACAAGTTCGATGTCAAGCTCGCCGACCTGGATGTCTCGGAGATCGAGTTCGGCCACTACCGTGGGAATCACAAGTGGCCCACGGTGATGCACATACCCGATCAGCGCATCCGCGATGCGTTGCAGACGCTGATCATCTACCAGGGTGATACCGAGTTCGCGTCGGTGGAACAGCAGCGCGCCCTGCTGCAGAACGCGCCCAGTGATTACGACCTGCTCTCGATCTATCGGGTGATGGCCGAGGAGATGCGGCACGGCTGGCAGATGTCGTACCTGCTGGTGACCCACTTTGGCGATGAGGGGCGGCGTGAGGCGGAGAAACTGCTGCAGCGTCGCGCGGACGAGCAGGAGCGGTTGCTGGGCTCCTTCAACGAGCGTGTGGAGAACTGGCTCGACTTCTTCGCGTATACAGAGTTCATCGATCGCGATGGCAAGTACCAGCTCCAGATGATGTCGACGTCGGCGTTCGCACCTCTGTCGCGTTCCATGAAGCCGATGTTGCGCGAGGAATCGTTCCATCTGGGCACCGGCAACAACGGCCTCCAGCGCATCATCAAGGCGCGCAGGATCCCCACCGCGATCATGCAGCGCTACTTCAACAAGTGGGTATCCACGGCCTTCGACCTCTTCGGAACCGACAACTCATCCTCGGCACACTGGGCGTACACGTGGGGCTTGAAGGGGCGCTTCGACGAACGCTCCAACCCACAGGCGCCGGAGCCGGGCCGGTTGAACGAGTATGCGCGAGAGCTGTACCGGCAGGAGATACAGGGCCTCATCGATCGCCTCAATCTGCACATCCCCGAGGATCAGCCCAAGCTGAAGTTGCCGAGTGTGAAATTCAATCGGCGCATCGGGCAGTACCGAGGCATGAGCTTCACCGTGGACGGCGAGCCCATGGAGCGGGAGAACTACGCGGCGTATGTCGCCACGGTGACTCCTACCGCGGAGGACCGCGAGTTACTGCGTGGTATCTTCAAGGATAATGACTGGATCGCCCCCAAGAAGAGTGACTCCTGATCCCGCGCTGGAGCACCGCGTGGAGAGCGCGGCGGCGACGCCCTCGCATCCATTGCTGATCGCGCACCGCGGCGCCTCGCGCGAGCGCCCGGAGAACACGCTACCCGCGTTCCTCCGGGCGCTCGAGTTGAGCGCGAAGGCGATCGAGCTCGACGTGCATGGTAGTCGTGACGGTGTGCTCATCGTCCACCATGACGAGGTACCGCGGGCCACCGCGCCGAGTGGGGCGTTGGCAGGCAGACGCATCGATTCACTCACCTTCGACCAACTTCAGGGATTCTCGGTGGGCGGTGTCGCGCTGATCCCTACCCTTGCCGAAGTACTCGCTGTCGTGAAGGGACGCGCACAGATATTCATCGAGATCAAGGGGGCTGGTATCGAAGAGCTCGTGGTCAAGGTGATCCGTGAGTCGTGCGCGCCGGACACGTGCGCCGTCCACAGCTTCGACCACGACGCTGTGCAGCGCGTGCGGGAGCTGGCACCGGAGCTTCGCCGCGGCATTCTGTTCGATCGCGCGCCCGAGGACGTGATTGACGCGATGAGGTCCACTGGCGCGCTGGACGTGTGGCAGCAGTGGGATCTGGTCGACTCGGCTCTGGTGGAGGCAGTTCATAGCGAGGGCGGGCGCGTGATCCCCTGGACCGTCAATCGACCCGAAGCTGCGAAGGCGCTGGCGGTCCTGGGCGTGGATGCAATCTGCACCGATCGTCTTCCCGAGATCCGCAAAGCCCTGCGCTCGGCCTCATGACATCGCTCGATCGCGTCGCTGTCATAGGCGCCGGTACGATGGGGCACGGCATAGCCTACGTGTGTGCGCTCGCCGGGTGCCGGGTGACCCTCACCGATGTCGACAGCGATCGGTTGGCCGTTGGCATTCGTCACATCGAGGCCGCTTTCACGAAAGCCATCGAGCGTGGCAAGTGCACGCCCGAGGCACGCGACGCGGCACTACAGCGTCTCGATACGTCTCCGAACGCGGTCGCTGCTGTATCCGGAGCGGATGTGGTGGTTGAGGCGATTCCCGAGCGCCTCGACCTCAAGCAGCGCGTGCTTGCCGACATCGAACCGCACGTGGATCCGGACACTCTCCTGGCCAGCAACACGTCATCTCTCTCGATCACCGAGATCGCCCGCCCGTTGCAGCGACGCGAACGAGTGTTGGGCATGCACTTCTTCAATCCGGTGCCAGTCATGCGCCTGCTGGAGATCGTGCGCGGGGAGGAGACGAGCGACGCCGCGGTTGCGCGGGCACGCGACTTCGCGGCCATCGTTGGGAAATCACCGATCGTGGTGCGTGACTCGCCCGGATTCGCTACCAGCCGCCTGGGGGTCGTGCTCGGCCTCGAGGCGATGAGGATGCTCGAGCAGGGTGTGGCCAGCGCGGAAGATATCGACCGCGCGATGGAACTGGGCTACAATCATCCCATGGGTCCACTTCGCCTCACGGACCTCGTGGGTCTCGACGTTCGGCTGGCGATCGCCGAACACCTGCACGCCACCCTCGGCGACGATACCTATCGCCCCCCTGCCCTGCTTCGCGAGAAGGTGAGCCGCGGAGAGTTGGGGAAGAAGAGCGGACAGGGATTCTACAGTTGGGAGACCAGTAGATGAGCGAAGTAGAGGTGGTGAAGTACGAGACGCGCGGGCGCGTTGCCCTCATCACCATCAACCGCCCCGAGAAGCGCAATGCGCTCGATGGGCAGGTCAGGTGCGCCTTCCTGGGCGCGGTCGACCGCGCGGCCCGTGACCGCGAGGTGAGGGCGGTCATCGTCACGGGAGCCGGAGACAAGGCGTTCGTGGCCGGTGCCGACATCGCCGAATTCGAGGGACGTACCGCGGTGGATCAGTGGCGCGTGATGAAGGCTCCCACGATCTTCAACGCTCTGGAGCGCCTTCCCAAGCCGGTGATCGCCGCCGTCAACGGCTACTGCCTGGGCGGTGGAATGGAGCTCTCGCTCGCGTGCGACATACGCATCGCATCCTCCAGCGCGAAGTTCGGCCAGCCCGAAGTCAATCTGGGGATCATACCAGGGGGTGGTGGTACCCAGCGTCTCCCGCGCATCGTGGGGCTCGGTGCGGCACTGCGCCTCATCCTGAGCGGCGAGCTGATCTCGGCAGACGAGGCATTCCGCATCCGGCTGGTGGAAGAGGTGGTACAACCGGCCGAGCTGCTCGACCGATCGTTCGCGGTGGCGAACGGCATGGCGGGAAAGAGTCCCGTCGCGCTGTCGGCTGCGAAGGAGGCCACGCGTGCGGCACTCAGCCTTCCGCTCGATGAGGGGCTGAAGTTGGAGGCGGCTCTCTTCCAGTTGTGCTTTTCCAGTGCCGACAAGAAGGAAGGAGTCAGCGCCTTCCTGGAAAAACGGGCGGCGGAGTTCACGGGGCTGTGAGCGGCGAGCCTCTGACTGCCGCCACCGAATCCGACACGGCAGCTCCACAATACCGGATCACTGATTTTCACATCCACATCCAGCCGTGGCGCCAGCTCAAGCCCGCGGTGATGGAAACCCTGCGGCGTGGGAAGGAAGAGCACTTCGACTTCCTCCTCTCGCTGATGGATGACCCCCATATGCTGCTCGGAATCATGGATGAGCAGGGTATCGATCGGGTCGGGATGGTGAACTACCCGAGCCCCAACGTCATGGGGTTCGGTGACGATACCAACGAGTTCGCGGTACGCTATGCCGAGGCGGACCGGCGGCGCCTGATTCCATATGGCGGCGTGGACCCGGTGACTACCAGCGACGCCGTGGGCGCGGTGGAGCATCTGGTGGAGATCGGGGTGCGGGTACTCAAGCTTCACCCGCCCCACCAGGGCTTCGCCGCTAACGACTACACGCGCGGACTCGATTCCCTCGCGAAGATCTACGCGACCTGCGAGCGGCACGGGCTGCCAGTGCTGGTGCACACCGGAACGAGCATCTTCCCGGGCGCGCGCTGCAAGTATGGGAACCCGATGGAGCTCGACGATGTGGCGATCGATTTTCCCGATCTGCCGCTGATCATGGCTCACGCCGGGCGACCACTCTACGCGGACGAGGCGTTCTTCATTCTGCGACGCCACCGGCGCGTGTGGCTCGATCTCTCGGGGATCCCGCCCAGAAGCCTGCTCACCTACCTGCCTCGCATCGAGGAGTTCGAGCAGCGGGTCCTCTGGGGGACTGACTGGCCGAGTCCAGGGGTCACGAGCATGCGAAAGAATGTGGATCAGTTCCTGGCGCTGCCGCTCCCTGATCGTTTCAAGCGTGCCGCACTGGAAACCAATCCCGAGCGACTGTTGCCGACTGGTTGAAGCCCCGTAGCAGGTGCTCGACGTTTCGTGCAGGGCGGCGCCGCGTGATTGTCGCCTGCTCCCGCATTCCGGCGGAGCGCGCACTGGTCCGTGGCACCCAACGTTTCGTGCATCTGCCGCGTTGCCTGATGGTCGGCTGCAGTGTGACAACGTTTTACATTACAAGCCAACCGATTCCCATCTCGGGCCGACGGCCCATCTCCCCGCAACCTATCCAATGACAGCTTCCCACCACTGGATGTCATGCCACGCGACGCGCTCAGTTCTGCTGGCGCTCGCGGTCACTGTTATCGGCTGTGCGCCGGCCAAGGGCGCTCAATCGCCATCGCCGGCGCGCGCGCCCGGTGACAGCGCACAGAATGCGACGGCGGATGGGCCAGGCGCCCTGTCGCTTCCGAACGCCGATCCATTCCCCAGCACCTACAAGCCGTTCCCATCGAAGCCAACGCTCATCAAGAACATCACCATCTTCACTGCGGCGGGCCCGCGGATAGAGGGTGGCACCGTATTGCTGCGTGATGGGAAGATCGTGGCGGTGGCGAAGAGCGCCGACGACCCAGCGCTCGTCAGGGAGCTCTCGGGTACCGATGCGGTGGAGATCGACGGTACGGGCAAGTTCCTGACGCCCGGCATCATCGACGTGCACTCCCACATGGGCGTCTACTCGTCCCCCGGCGTGGAGGCGAACAGCGATGGCAACGAGGCCACGAGTCCGTCCACACCGCAGGTGTGGGCCGAGCATTCCGTGTGGCCTCAGGACCCGCAGTTCCCGCGCGGCCTCGCCGGCGGTGTTACCACCATGCAGGTTCTCCCCGGCTCGGCCAATCTCATAGGCGGGCGAGGGGTGGTGCTCAAGGTGGTGCCATCGCGTACGGCGCAGGGTATGAAGTTTCCGGGCGCGAAGTACGGTCTGAAGATGGCGTGTGGCGAGAATCCCAAGCGAGTCTACGGCGAGCGCGGCGGCCCCTCCACCCGGATGGGCAACGTTGCCGGTTACCGTGCGCAGTGGATCAAGGCGGAGGAGTACCGGCGCAAGTGGGACAAGTGGAACAAGGACAAGAAGGGCGATCCTCCGGCACGGGATCTGGCCATGGAGACGCTAGCCGAGGTGCTCCGGGGTAATATCCTCGTCCAGAACCACTGCTACCGCGCCGATGAGATGGCACAGATGATCGACATCTCCCACGAGTTCGGCTACAAGATCCGCGCGTTCCACCATGGGGTCGAGGCGTACAAGATCGCCGATCTCCTGGCAAAGGAAGGTATCGGGGCGGCCGTATGGGCGGACTGGGGCGCGTTCAAGATGGAGGCCCTCGACGCCGTTCGACCCAACCTCGCTCTGCTGAGCAAGGCTGGTGCGCGGGCCATGATCCACTCGGACGATCCTTCGGGAGACCAGCGTCTGAACCAGGAAGTGGCCAAGGCGATGGCCGCGGGTCGTGCGGCCGGCATAGACATCTCTGAAGATGACGCAATGAAGTGGATGACCATCAACCCTGCATGGGCGCTCGGCTTGGATGACAAGATCGGGTCGATCGAGCCGGGTAAGAACGCCGATGTGGTACTCTGGTCGGCGGATCCATTCAGCATCTACGCGCATGCCGACAAGGTCTGGGTGGACGGCGCATTGCTCTACGATAGGAGCGATCCGGCCGAGCACTGGCGGACCGATTTCGAACTGGGATTTGTGCCTGAGCAGACGACGGGAGGTAGCAAGTGAGAGCCGCATTCATGCTGGATTCATTCGGGCGTCGCCTCGCTCTGGGATCGCTCCGCTGCCGGACAGCGGTGGTGTTGGCCGCGTCGGCGCTGTTGACGTTGTCGGCCCCGGTCGCGGTAGCACAGACCATCGCTATCACCGGCGGGAAGGTCTACCCAGTAAGTGGTCCGGCCATCGAGAACGGCACGGTGATCATCCGGGACGGGAAGATTGCCGCTGTCGGCGCCGGTGTGCCGATTCCGCAGGGTGCCCAGCGCGTTGACGCGACGGGCAAGTGGGTGACGCCGGGGCTGGTGAACTCCGCGACCCAACTCGGTCTCGTGGAGGTGGGCTTCGGGGCTGACGCGAATGAGAGCAATGCTCGCGCGGCAGACCACATCGCGGCCGACTTCACCGCATGGGATGGGATCAACCCACGCTCCGTATACCTCACGCCGGCCCATGAAGGCGGCGTCACGAGCGCGGTATCCCTGCCCGGCGGCGGTCTGATCGCCGGCCAGGGGGCGGTGATCGACGTGATAAGCGGCCGCTCGCAGAAGGAGATGATCGTGAAGGCGCCGGTGGTCATGGTTGGACAGCTTGGCGACGATCAGGCGGCAGGGGTCGGGGCGCGTGGGCAGCTCCTGGTCAAGCTGCGTGGTCTGATCGAAGACACCCGTTTCTACGCGCGGCACAAGGCTGACTTCGATCGTGCACAGTCGCGCGCGCTCGGCGCTAGCCGGGCCGATCTGGAAGCCATGATCCCGGTTGTGGAAGGTCGCCTCCCACTTCTGCTCAGCGCCGATAGGGCAAGCGATATCCAGTCAGCGTTGGACCTGGCGGAGGCGTACGACTTGCGGATCATCGTCGCTGGTGGCGCCGAGGCGTGGATGGTGGCTGACAAGCTCGCGGCGGCCAAGGTGCCGGTGCTCGTGGGCGCCATGAACAACATTCCCTACAGCTTCGCGAACCTCGGCTCACGGCAGGACAACGCCGCGCTACTGCGTAAGGCTGGCGTCGAGGTGGGGCTCATCGGGAACGCTGGTGGCGGAGATGAGGAGCTGTTCAACGTCCGCAACATCCGCTACGAGGCCGGCAACGCCGTGGGATACGGGATGACCTGGGACGATGCCCTTCGCGCCGTGACGCTGGCCCCAGCGCAGATATTCGGCGTGGCTGACCGCGTGGGTTCGCTGCGCCCGGGTACCGAGGCCAATGTGGTCGTCTGGAATGGCGATCCGTTCGAGTTCGCCACCAGCGCCGAGCAGGTCTACATCCGGGGCGAGCTCCAGGCGGACTCTTCGCGGCAGGATATGCTGGTTCAGCGCTACAAGAACCTACCGCCGAGTTACGCGAAGCCCTGAACTACGGGGTTCAGGGGGCAGGGTTCAGGGGAACTACAGAGGGATCAGGAAGCAGGGACCTTAACTACCAGGGATCAGAAAGGGCTCGTAGCGTGGAATTCTTTACGCCGAGGCAGTTCCTGAACCCTGCCCCCTGCACCCTGAACCCCGTAGTTACCTGATCCCTGCTTCCTGATCCCTGTCACTTAAGATCCCTGCTTCCCGCTTCTTCCTGTTCTTTCCCCCCACTGCTCTTCCGCGCTTGTTCATCCAGGCGGGCGGCCTCGGCTTCGTGGCTGGCGATTGTACTGCTGAGCCTTGCGTAGCTATCGGGGTCGAGGTCCGCGCCCTTCTGACGGGCGCGGTAGACCGCATAGCCTAGCGCTTGGGCGGCCTTGTCAGCGAGCTGGCGGGCGCGGAATGCATCCAGTCGAACGCGCCCTTCACCCAACACGTCCTGAGCTGCCTGTCCTGCGCGGTCCAACTCCTGTTTGAGCTTGTTCCAGATTGGCATGGGCGTGGCCGGTGGATGGTGACATCCCTGGGAATGCGCCGGAGAGGTGTGACCAGTAGGCATCGCTCGGCGCTCCTCACCTACAGAGTACGGGCAAAAGCAACGCCAGTTTCACCGATGCACGCAGCGCCCACGTGAAAACGGTTGGGCGGGTTGGCCGCCACGCCGCTACCGTCGCTGGTTGCACCGATGCACAAAGCGCCCCCGTGAAAACGGGGGCGCTAGTCTTACCCGAATTGTACTACCAACCGCGGCAGGTACTCACGCAGCCGGTGCGGGCTGCTCCTGAGCGGCGACCGGGTAGACACTCACGCGGAAGCGGCGGCTGTCCTTGTGCTCGAACTTCACGAAGCCATCGATAAGCGAGTAGATCGTGTAGTCGGAGCCGAGGCCCACGTTGCGTCCCGGGTGGAACTTCGTGCCGCACTGGCGCACGAGGATGTTCCCGGCGCGTACGCGCTCGCCACCGAATTTCTTGACGCCGCGGTACTGCGCCTTGCTATCGCGACCGTTGCGGCTGGAACCCGCGCCTTTTTTATGAGCCATCGCTAATTCTCAGCCGAGGGTGATGTCGTTGATCTTCACTTCAGTGAAGGGCTGCCGATGTCCCTGCTTGCGGGAGTAGTTCTTCCGGCGCTTGAACTTGAAGACGATGATCTTGTCGCCCTTCCCGTGTCGCACTACCTCGCCGGTGACCAGCGCACCGGATACGAGTGGCGTTCCAGCCTGCACGTTGGTGCCGTCGGATCCGAGGAGCACTTCACTGAACGTGATGCTCGATCCGACATCCGCGGCGATGGTGGGCACGCGAAGAATCTTGCCTGGCTCCGCGCGGAACTGCATGCCGCCGGTGCGAATGATTGCGTAGGTCATGTGATAGGAAAGGGTAACTGGTACAAGCTAAATAACTTAGCGTCGGCTGTTCTGGATGTCAACTTCTCCCACGCTGGAAAGCGGGAAACCAACGGCTCGAGCCAAGGGAGCACGGAGGTTCGCATTCACGAAATCTGCATTGACCATCAAGCTACGGCGTACTGCCGCGTCACATCACGCTCGGCGCCCTTCACAACCAATTTGAACTCGTCGGGCTTCAGGCGCGGGTCGTCGCGCAACTCGATCGTGAAGCCGAGGGTCTTCTCCAGCTTCCGGGCCAGGTCGTGCTCCTGTTCCAGCACGTACATGGCGACATCGGGGTGGAGCTTCACGATCAGATTGTCCTTCTTCCCCTCCACGGCCGCTCGCTTCACGGCCCTCTCGAGCCGGCGCACGGTGGTCTCTGGGGTGAAGAGTCGTCCGGTGCCGCCGCACATCTGGCACGGCTCCGTCATGTTCTGGTAGTGACTCGCGCGGACGCGCTGTCGCGTCATCTCCACCAGGCCCAGCTCGCTCACCGCGAATGCCTTCGTGCGAGCGCGGTCGCGCGCGAGGTGCGTCCGCAGTTCCTGCACCACCTTGTCGCGGTTGGCGCGGTTCTCCATGTCGATGAAATCGCAGACGATGATACCGCCGATGTCGCGCAGTCGAAGTTGACGAGCTACCTCGCGCGCCGCCTCGGTGTTGATCTTGAAGACCGTTTTTTCAGGATCCTTCTTACCTGTGTAGCGACCGGAGTTGACATCGATCGAGACCAGCGCCTCGGTCTGCTCGATTATCAGATAGCCACCCGAAGGGAGGTCGCAACGCCTCTTGAAGAGGTCGCGGATCTCCGACTCGATGCTGAACTTGTCGAACAGCGGGGCTGGTTCCTCGTAGAACTTCACACGGTCCAGCAACTCCGGAGCGATGCCCTTGAGATACTCGGATATCTCGTTGTGGACCTGCTTGGAGTCCACCACGAGAGAATCCACTTTCGTACTGAACAGGTCCCGGGTCAGGCTGCGAGTGAGGCTCGTTTCACGGTGCACGAGCGCCGGGGCGCGGAGGAAGCGCGTCTTGCGCTTCATGCGCTTCCATTGACCGATCAGGGTGCTCAGCTCTCGCTTGAACGTCTCTTGAGTGACATCCTCACCCACTGTACGGACGATCACGCCACCCGACTCGGCTGGGAGCACCGCCTTCACCTGCTCACGCAGCCGCACACGCTCGGTGCGGTCGCCGATCTTGCGGCTCACGCCAACGCGCGATGCGAAGGGCATGTAGACAAGGAAGCGGCCCGCCAGCGAAACCTGGGCGGTCACGCGCGGCCCCTTGGTGGATATCGGTTCCTTGGACACCTGGACGATGATATCCTGACCACGCTTGACCAGATCCTGGATGGGTGGCGCCTTCGCCCGGCCTCCATGCCGAGTGCCTCCCTCCCCTTCGTCCTCGTCTTCCTCTTCCTCCAGCTCGTCCTCGTCCCCCTCCCCATCATCCTCGGGGAAGACCATGTCACTGGCGTGGAGGAACGCGCTCTTCTCCGTGCCAATGTCAACGAATGCAGCCTGGATGCCCGGAAGGACTGCTTCCACTTTACCGAGATAAACGTCCCCGACCATGCGGCGGTTGTCGGGGCGATCGATCATGAGCTCTACTAGCTTGTCATCCTCGAGGATGGCGACGCGAGTCTCCCGCTGACTCGCATTGATTAGAATGTCTCTCTTCATGCACGGTGTTGCCCCGCACACCCACCGGCGACTCGGACGCGCGGCGTGGGCAATCTGGCTCGAAAGTGTTGGCGCGCGCTGATCGCGCCGGGCGAGCTCTCTGGCTCTGGAATCCCGGTGCTGAACCTGGCCCTTTACGGCCGCGCTGGATCGTCCACGGAGTCCCCCCCTCGGAACCCACCGGCATCAGCACGCCCGCCATCAGGAGGGCTAGCACATGGATGTCGTGGTCGAGTGTCATAGGGATCATTGTGCGATCGGACGCTGGCACGAGTTGCGGCGCGCGTGAGGCGCACGGCCGGTAGATGGAAACCGGTTCGGCGGCCTCTCGGTATGAAACACGTACGCGGGACCACGAGTCGCCGGGTCTGGCGCACGACTACAAATAACAGTCGTCTGGAGGCCGTGTCTCGCGCGAATCACCCGTCGTTCTCGTGAAAGCTCGCCAGGCTGTCGCCGTGGGCCGGCCATACATCAAACATACGTTGGCCCAGGATGCTTCCGCAATGTGACCCTAATCTGGTAGCGATCCCAGCAGGTGCCGGGCGATCACTATTCGCTGGATCTCAGATGTACCCTCGCCAATCTCGCAGATCTTGGCGTCGCGCATCATGCGCTCGACAGGATAATCCCTGGTGTACCCGTAGCTGCCATGGATCTGCACGGCCTTGATAGTTGCGCGCATGGCCAGCTCCGAGCAGAAGAGCTTGGCCATTGCCGCCTCCCGGCCGAAGGGCTTGCCGTTCTGCGCCAACCAGGCCGCGTGGTAAACGAGGTGACGCCCCGCCTCGATCTCGGTGGCCATATCGCTCAACTGAAACTGCACGCCCTGGAAGTTCGCTATGGGCTCGCCGAACTGCTTGCGTACCGTGGAGTAGCGCAATGATTCCTCGAATGCCCCCTCGGCGATCCCCAACGACAGTGCTCCGATGCCGATCCGGCCGGAATCGAGCGTACGCATGAAGTTGACGAATCCCATTCCCTCCTCGCCGAGGAGGTTCTCCACGGGTACCTCGACATCCTCGAAGATGAGCTCGCAGGTGTCGGATGCGCGCCAGCCGAGCTTGTCTTCCTTCTTGCCGGCCGTGAAGCCCCGCATGTTGGGGAGCGAGTCATCGTGGCCGATACCGACGGCGCGCGCGGCGTCGAGATCGATGGTGTTCTTGGAGAGGATGAACGAACTGATCCCCTTTCTACCAGCACCAGGATCGGTGACCGCGGTGACTACAAAGACCTCGCCGACGCCGCCGTGAGTGATGAACCGCTTCGTGCCGTTCAGCACGTAGTGCGAACCACGGCGCTCGGCGCGACTGCGGGTGCCGCCGGCGTCGCTCCCCGCTGTCTCCTCGGTGAGGCCGAAGCCGCCAAGTACCTTCCCCGTTGCCAGGAGTGGCACATAGCGCTCGCGTTGCGCGCGCGTGCCGAAGTTCACTATGGGCGATGTGCCGAGCGTCGTATGCGCCGAGATGGTGATGGCGTGGGATGCATCGACCTTGGCCATCTCGTGGATGGCGATGATGTAGCTCGTGAGGTCCATCCCCGCGCCTCCGAGCTCCTCGGACCAGGGGATGCCCAGGAGCCCCAGCTCCCCCATCCTCTTCACAGTTTCCCAGGGGAAGGTCGCGTTGGCATCGTGAGCCGACGCGACTGGTGCTACTTCCGTACGCGCGAAATCGCGGACCATCTCACGTACTGAGTGGTGCTGCTCGCTGAAGTACGGAAATTCATTCATGGGCAACGCTCCGGCACGGGTCACGAGGAAACGGCATTGGATGGAGCGGCGCGCGACGTGTACACACGCGCGAGCCCTGGTTGATGGAATATCGGGCTTACCCCCAGCCGGTGCAATGCGCTCCCGCTACCAATCTCACTCGCCGTCGTTGGCGCCACGGAGGCGGGCGAGGAATCGCTCGCCGT
>DATCXG010000226.1:0-6448 GCA_036565945.1 Gemmatimonadaceae bacterium | reverse complement strand
CGGGCGGGCTGTCGAACGTCCGGCGCCCGACACTGCAGGCGATGATAGAACCCGGGCGTTACCTCTATTGCCGATGATAGAAACCGGAGCATCACCACCGTTGGCGCTGATGGAGCCGGCATTTCCTCTGTTGGTGATGCGACACGGGGGCGGCAAGCCAATGCCTGCCACCCCCGTGCCTGATCGCAACTACCTGCTTGGTGCCTGGGTCTTCACCCGGCCTTCAGTCCCTTCACCCTCCCACGCGCAGGTTCACTACGCGGGTCTGGCTGCTCTGCGGGTCGTACGCGAGGAGGCTGATCACGCCTCCATCACCCACCTTGGCCAGTGCCTGGTCGAGGTCGGCCTCGCTGCGCAGGTCGCGCCTTACGGGGCTCAGGACTTTGAGCAGGATATCCCGGCCTGGCTGGAGCTTCCTGTAGGCCGCACCGTTCACGTCCACGTCGCTGACGGCTAACCCACCCTTGGCTTCGGGCAGCGATGCGCGACTGGCCTGATCTGGGGTCACCGGCTCGACCGAGATGCCGAGCTTGTCGTAGCTTGCGGGCCGGGTGGCGCTGTCGTCGTCCTCCCCGTTGCTCGCCAACTGGGTATCCTTCGGGGCCTCGGCCAGCTTGACCTTGAAGTCGAGCTGCTTGCCGTAACGCATCACGCCCACGTCCACTGTCTCACCGGGTTTGTGGGTGCGGATGATCCGCTGGAGCTGCGCTACTCGGTCGATGTCCTTCCCGTCGAGGGAGATGATGATGTCGCCGGGCTGGATGCCGGCCTTCGCCGCGGGGCTGTCGCCGCCCGGTGATGCGCCGCCCACGAGGGCGCCGTGGATCTCCTTGAGGCCGGCTGCCTGCGCATCTTCCGCTCGCACATCCTGGATGGTGACGCCCAGGATCGCGCGACGCACGCGCCCGTACTGGATGATGTCGTTCATCACGCTCCGCGCGAGCGTGATGGGGATTGCGAATCCGTAGCCGGAGTAGAAGCCGGTCTGGCTCGCGATGGCCGCGTTCACGCCGATGACTTCACCACGCGTGTTGACCAGCGGTCCGCCCGAGTTGCCGGGGTTGATCGCGGCATCGGTCTGCAGGTAGTCGACGATTGCGTACTGGCTGGCGTACAGACTACGGAGATCGCCGCTCCGCCCCTTGGCGCTGATGATCCCCGCTGTGACGGTGAAGTCGAGGCCGAGCGGGTTGCCGATGGCCAGTACCCACTCGCCCACTTTGGCGTCGGTGTCGTCACCGAAGGGGAGGGTGGGGAAATCCGAACCGTCGATCTTGATCACGGCGATGTCGGTGGTGGGATCGCGGCCCACGACCGTGGCCTTGAAGACGCGCTTGTCGAGCAGCGTGACGTTCACCTTGTCGGCGCCCGCAACCACGTGGTTGTTGGTGAGGATGTAGCCGTCAGGCGACACGATGAATCCCGATCCCATCCCCTCGCGTGGCTGCGAGCGCTCGGGCTCGAACTGGCGGAAGAACTGGTCCAGTCCCGGGGGGATGTTCTGCTGGCCGCGCGGACGCTGAAGGGCGCGCGGCTCGCTCTCGGTCTGGATGGACACCACCGCGGGTGTCACATGCTCGGAGATCGAGACGAAGCTGTTGCTCAGATCAGTGAGTGGCTGCACCGCGGCGGCAGGCGGGCGCTGGTCGGCCCCCCGCTGCTGGGCGTAGCCGAAAGGCGTGAGGTTGAACCCCGCGGCAATGAGGAGGCCGCCCGCGAACGCGGCCACCGCGACTAGACCCAGTCGTGCACGAGTAAAAGCTCGGGATGACATGGTTGGTATCGCCCGTTGAATGATCCTGAAATGTACACCGCGATGAGCCACGAGGTTTCCGGCCTGCCGCCGGCCACCTCATGACTATCGCACTACTCGCTCATCAGATTGGTCACCATCCGCACCGATCTGGTTTCCGTCCTCTGCGTCGGCGTCGGTCCGGGATTCCATACTCCGATGAACTACGGGGCGCCGTGATGAACGCGACGCCCCGCTTCGAGCTTACTTCTTCTCTTCGTCCACTATCTCGTAGTCGGCTTCCACTACGTCTTCCTGCTTGCCGGCAGCTCCGCCCGAGGCAGCCGATGCACCCTCCTGGGCTGCCTGCTCGGTGGATTCCGCGCCAGTGGCCTGTTGGCCCTGTGCGTAGAGCGACTGTCCGGCTTCGCTGTAGACCTGCGTCAGCTCTTCCTGAGCCGCCCGGATCTCCGCGAGATCCTCACCTCGGAGTGCCTTGCGCGAACGCTCCACCGAGGCCTCCAGCTTGGACCGCATCTCTGGCGTGAGTCGCTCCGACCATTCCTTGGAGTTCTTCTCCACCTCGTACGACAGGCTGTCGAGCCGGTTGCGCGTGTCGATCTCCTCGCGGCGCGACTTGTCTTCCTCGGCGTGTGCCTCGGCGTCGTGCACCATCTTCTCGATCTCGCTCTCGGAGAGACCGCTCGAGGCCTCGATGCGGATCTTCTGCTCCTTGCCAGTCGCCTTGTCCTTGGCGGCCACGTGCAGGATTCCGTTCGCGTCGATATCGAAGGTCACTTCCACCTGTGGCATCCCGCGCGGTGCCGGCGGGATCCCCGTGAGCTGGAACTTGCCGATAGTCTTGTTGTAGACGGCCAGTTCTCGCTCGCCCTGCAGCACGTGGATCTCCACGGTGGTCTGGTTGTCCTCCGCGGTAGAGAACACTTCCGACTTCTTCGTTGGGATTGTAGTGTTCCGCGGGATGAGCACCGTGGTCACTCCGCCCAGCGTCTCGATGCCGAGCGAGAGCGGTGTCACGTCGAGCAGGAGCACGTCCTTCTGCTCGCCGGTGAGCACGGCGCCCTGGATCGCGGCGCCGATAGCCACGACCTCGTCCGGGTTCACGCCCTTGTGGGGGTCCTTCTTGAAGAAGTCCTTCACCACCTGCTGCACCTTCGGGATCCGCGTGGAGCCTCCTACCAGGATCACCTCGTCGATGTCTTCGTGCTTCAGGCCGGCATCCTTGAGCGCCTGCTGCATGGGCGGCATGGTGCGCTGGATGAGGTCATCAACGAGCTGCTCGAACTTCGCGCGCGTGAGCGTGAGGTTCAGGTGCTTCGGCCCGGACTGGTCGGCCGTGATGAACGGCAGGTTGATGTCGGTCTGCTGCGTGGAAGAGAGCTCCATCTTCGCCTTCTCCGCGGCTTCCTTCAGACGCTGGAGCGCCATGGGATCCTTGGAGAGGTCGATTGCCTGGTCGCGCTTGAACTCGGCTACGAGCCAGTCGATCACTCGCTGATCGAAATCATCGCCGCCCAGATGCGTATCACCATTGGTGGACTTCACCTCGAATTGCCGCGAACCGTCCACGTCGTACAGCTCGAGGATCGAGATGTCGTAGGTGCCGCCGCCCAGGTCGAACACGGCGACTTTCTCATCCTTCTTCTTGTCGAGTCCGTAGGCCAGCGCCGCTGCCGTGGGCTCGTTGATGATGCGCAGGACATCGAGCCCAGCGATGCGGCCGGCATCCTTGGTGGCCTGGCGCTGGGAGTCGTTGAAGTAGGCCGGAACCGTGACGACGGCCTTGTTCACCTTGGTACCGAGATAGTCCTCGGCGGTCTGCTTCATCTTCTGGAGAATCATCGCCGAGATCTCGGGCGGGGTATAGCGCTTGCCCTGGACCTCTACCGCCACCACGTCGTGCTGCCCCGCCACCACCTTGTAGGGCACACGCTTGAGCTCCTCGGTAACCTCCGAAATCTTGCGTCCCATGAAACGCTTGATGGAGAAGACCGTGTTCTGCGGATTCGTGACCGCCTGACGTTTCGCGACCTGGCCCACCAGGCGCTCTCCATCCTTCGTGAAGCCCACCACGGATGGAGTTACGCGCCCACCTTCGGCGTTGGGGATGACGACGGGGTCGCCGCCCTCCATCACCGCAACTACCGAATTTGTGGTTCCCAGATCGATTCCAATGACCTTTTCTGCCATGGCTCCCTCTTCAATGGTTTACGGCGCCGAGGTTATGGCACCGGATTTCCTGTAGCTCAGGGCAAGTTGGGGGCCGGATATCCGCGCCAAATTGGCAGAAAATGCACTGTTCACGAGGTAGGAGCGGCAGGATGATGCGAAGAGAATGCCCGCTGTACCGGCCGCCTGCTGCCGGATTAGCAGGGAGGATCCGGTGATCCCGCTCGGAGACGACCTGCCGACCCTTCGAACTCCATGGATGATGTACTTCATCCTCGGGGTGACCTGGGCTGTGTGGCTCCTGGTAGAGGGGGCTGGGGTGGACCCTTTGCTGCTGGCTGCACGCGTGTGCGACCTCGGGATGGTGCCGGGCGAACTGACGCACCGAGCCCCACTCGGGCTGGCCGTGCCCATAGGCCCGGGGATGGCCTGCGTGGTGGATGACCTGCCGATCAATGCCTTCACGCCACTCACATCCATGTTCCTCCACGGTGGCTGGGGGCACATCATCGGTAACTCACTCTTCTTGTGGGTATTCGGCAACAACATAGAAGACAGCATGGGGCCGGGAAGGTTCCTGAGCTTCTATCTCCTCTGCGGTCTCATCGCGTCGGCCGCACACGTGCTGCTCTCGCCCACCTCGCCCGTTCCCACCGTGGGGGCGTCCGGCGCCATATCGGGCATCATGGGCGCATACCTGCTGCTGTATCCGAGATCGCGCGTCCGGATGCTGTTCATCTTCGTGATAATCTTCCGTGTGATCCCCGTTCCCGCCTGGCTGGTGCTGATCTGGTGGTTCGCCATCCAGGTGCTCACCGGTCTGCCAGAATTGAACTCGGTGAGCTCGGACGTATCCGGCGGTGTGGCGGTGTGGGCGCACGTGGGCGGATTTGCAGCCGGGGTTCTTCTCATAAAGCTTTTTGCCGATCGTCGACTCGTTGCCGAGCACCGGCAGGTGCACGGCGCGAGATACGGCGTCCGGGGAGCCTGGCACTCGTAGTGCCTGGGTGGCATAGATACTACCCGCCGTGCCCATCAGCGCAGTAACTTGTACCCGTGGCTCTCGGTTGTCTGACGTGCTCCCACGAGTGAGGTGAGCGCGAGTAGTTCTTCCCCGCGCCAGAGCGGCCACACCGAACACATCCCGTAGAGAGAACTAGCCTGTGCGCCTCATACCACGCGACACCGCGTTCTTCGCGATGTTCGAGCAGCTGACAAAGCGCCTCTGCGCCTCGTCGAGGCTGCTGAGTGAGCTATTCGGCGACCCTGCGCGGGTCGACCATTTCACTTCCCTGATCAAGGATCAGGAACACGAAGCCGACGACATAACGCACGAGATCATCTCGCGCATCGACAAGAGCTTCGTCACGCCCATAGATCGCGAGGACATTCATCTACTCGCTTCGCGACTCGATAACGTGATAGACCTGATCGACGGCACCGCCAGGCGGGCCGCGATGTTCCACATCACCGAGACGCACAGGGCAGCACACAATCTCTGTGATGTTCTGGTGAGGGCCACCGACTGCATCGATGCGGCTGTCCACCGCATGAAGGACTCGAAGATCGTGGCGGAACAGGCAGGGAAGGTGAAGGCGCTCGAGGAGGAGGGTGACGCCCTCTACCACGAGGCGGTGGGCGAGCTTTTCCTCGGTACGCCCGATCCGCTCGAGGTGATCAAGTGGAAGGAGCTCTACGACACCCTCGAGCGCGCGATCGATCAATGCGAGGATGTGTCCAACGTCCTGCAGAGCATTGCACTGAAGCACGCCTGATCAGTGACAACGTACATCCTCGCGATCATCGCGGTCGCGTTCATCTTCGATTTCAGCAACGGTTTTCACGACTCAGCCAACTCCATCGCCACGGTGGTGGGGACGCGAGTGCTCAAGCCGCTCCATGCGGTAATCTGGGCTGCGTCGTTCAATTTCCTGGCCGCCTTCACAGTAGGCACCGCAGTGGCGAAGACCATGGGTGCCGGGATGATCGAGGCGGCCGTGGTCGATCCGAACGTGATCCTCGGCGCGCTACTGGGCGCGCTCTCGTGGAACATCATCACCTGGTACTTCGGCCTCCCGTCGAGCTCCTCCCACGCGCTGATCGGCGGATACGGCGGCGCGGCGGTGGCCAAGGCCGGCTTCGGGGCGATCATCGCCTCGGGCTGGACCAAGACGATCATCTTCATCGTGCTCTCGCCGGTGATAGGGATGGTTCTTGGCTTCGGGCTCATGGTGACGGTGTACTGGCTCTTCCAGCGTACGCCGCCGGGCAAGGTTGACCGCGTATTCCGCGTGGCGCAACTGGTCAGCGCGGCGTTCTTCTCGCTCTCCCACGGGGCCAACGATGCGCAGAAGACCATGGGGATCATCGTGGGTCTTCTCTTCTCGGCCAACGCTCTGTTCGCGGCCGAGACGGGCTTCCTGCACCATCTCTATGTACCAACCGCGGACCACATCCCGTACTGGGTGGAGATCGGAGCCTACACGGCGATCGCCTTCGGCACGCTGTTCGGCGGCTGGCGCATCG
>DATCXG010000102.1:0-2656 GCA_036565945.1 Gemmatimonadaceae bacterium | reverse complement strand
GAACGGCGAGATCCACACGATGGGAGATGAGTGCACGCACCACGGGTACCGCATGTCCTCGGGTACCATTGTGGACGGTGGATGCGTGGAGTACGGGTGGCACGGAACTGTATTCGATTGCCGTACCGGAGCTGTGAAGCGCGGGCCGGCCGTCGAGCCGCTTCCGATATATGCCGTGAAGGTGGACGGCGACTTGATCTATGTAGGGGAATGCCTGTTATGAGACCGTTGACCGACCGTGCCGAATTCCCGCTCCTGGCATCGGAGCCAGAGCTGGTCTACCTCGATTCCGCCGCCACCTCCCAGAAACCACGGGCGGTGATCGAGGCCATCGGCGCCTACTACGAACGCGACTACGCCAATCCTCACCGCGGTGCCTACGAGCTCTCGGTGCGTGCCACGGAACGCTACCACGCATCGCGCGAGCGCGTGGCGCGATTCCTCGGGGTACGCGATGCCGACTGCCTCATCTTCACCCGCGGGAGCACGGAGTCTCTCAACCTGGTGGCGGCGACCTGGGGACGGGCCAACATCGGTGCCGGCGACGAGATCGTGGTCACCGCGGTAGAGCACCACGCGAACTTCGTCCCATGGCAGCAGCTCGCCCTCGAGCGCGGGGCGCGACTCCGCATCTGCGAGCCCGACGAACATGGTCGCATCGACCCGGACCGGCTGGCAACTCTCCTCGGGCCGCGCACTCGCCTGGTGGCGTTCCACCACGTATCCAACGTGCTAGGCACCATCGCTCCCGTTCGCGAGATCGCGGCGCTCGCCCACTCGGTGGGTGCGTTGGCCGTGTGCGACGGCGCGCAGGCCGCTCCACACCTTCCTGTCGACTTCGACGAGCTCGGCGTCGACTTCTACGCCCTCAGCGGCCACAAGATGTGCGGCCCTATGGGGATCGGCGCGCTGCTCGGCCGCCGCGACTTGCTCGAACACATGCCGCCCTACATGATGGGTGGTGATATGATCGAGTTCGTGTACGACGATCGGAGCACCTGGAACGTGCTTCCCCACAAGTTCGAGGCAGGTACGCCCAACGTGTCCGGCGCCGTGGGGCTGGCCGCAGCGGTGGAATTCCTCGACTCACTCGGGATGGATGCGGTGCGCGCCCATGAGCGCGAGCTGGTGGGTGAGGCCTGCGAGCGGCTCGCGGCGATCGATGACGTGACGGTCCACGGACCTCCTCCGGGGCAGGAGCGGAGCGGCGTGATCAGCTTCACCGTGGGCGATATCCATCCACACGACCTCTCGAGCATCCTGGATGCGCGGCACATCTGCATCCGCGCCGGCCACCACTGCGCACAACCACTGATGCGGCGTCTTGGCGTCTCAGCCACCGCACGCGCATCATTCTACGTTTACAACAGTGTCGCCGACATCGACGCACTCATCGCCGGCGTGGAGAGCGCCAGGGAGTTGTTCGGCCATGTCGCAGTCTGAGCGAGACGGGAAATCCAACGTAGAAGCGCTCTACCAGGAGCTCATCCTCGACCACTACCGGCGTCCCCGCAACAGCGGCCGGCTGGAGCACCCCGACGCCAACATCAAGAGAAAGAACCCCTTCTGTGGCGACACAATAGAACTGCACCTCTCGTTCGATGGCGATCGCGTTAGCGAAGCTCGCTTCACGGGTCAGGGATGCGCCATCTCGCAGGCCTCGGCCTCGATGATGACCCACATGCTGGAGGGTAAGACCGTGGCCGAAGTCGTGAAGCTGACCACCAGCTTCACCCAGCTCGTCTCCGGCGGCACGGGCGCGGAGCAGGCAGACGATGTCTCGCTCGGCGAGCTCCGCGCATTCGCCGGCGTCACCCGCCTGCCCAACCGCCACCTCTGCGCCCTCCTACCCTGGGGCGCGCTCACCGAGGCCCTGACTCACCACGGCTGACGTGCTCCAGATACTGTTCGCTCTGCTCGTATCGGTACAGCCGCACGGCACAGTGCAGATCGACAGCCTCTGGTCGCAATCCCTGGGCGGTCAGAAGTATTACGAAGTCTACCTGCCCCCGTCATACGGGCTCGACACCACGCGCCGCTACCCAGTCGCCTACTATCTGCACGGCCTGTACGGGAACGAGCGCAACTGGGTGGAGCTGGGTCATCTCGACCACGTAATGGACTCCCTCACCGCCCTCGGCAGTCCCGAGATGATCGTCGTCATGCCCGATGGCGATGACGGCTGGTACACCACCTGGACCGAGCTCGACGACTACTCCACCTGCATACGCGACACCGTGCGCACCGAATCGGCAGCTACCTACTGCGTTCGCCGACCCCACTACGACGACTACATAGCGCACGACCTCGTGCCGCACGTCGATTCCGCGTATCGCACCATCGGCGACCGCGCGCACCGTGCGATAGCGGGCCTGAGCATGGGCGGTTATGGCGCGGTCGCGCTGGCACTCCAGTACCCCGGCGCCTGGTCGGCGGCCGCCAGCCACAGTGGCGTACTGAGCCCCACGTACGTGGGCCCGCGTCCTTTCGCGGGCAGCCCGACATACGCCACCACGTTCGCCCAGATCGAGGCGCAGTGGGGCGCCGAGCAGAACAGAGGGTATCGCTGGATATCGAGAGCACGAGCCTTCGGCCGCGACATCTCCGGCTGGCGCTCGCGCGATCCGGCGTGGCGGCTACGCCAGCGTCTGGCGGC
>DATCXG010000084.1:0-6624 GCA_036565945.1 Gemmatimonadaceae bacterium | reverse complement strand
TCTGGCGGTGAAGTGGCGGAGGTATGGCGCCTGCTCGAGGAAGCGATACCCACCGATTCCCTCTCTCCTCGCCCATACCTGGAGGATCGCCTCCACGACGTAGTCGATGTGGCTCTGGGTGTAGACCCGGCGAGGGATGGCGAGCCGAACGAGCTCTTGCGGCCCGGCGATCTCGTCTCCCGTGTCCGGGTCCCGCCGCCCGAACATCACCGTTCCGATCTCCACCGCGCGGATGCCGGCCTCGCGGTACAGTTCCACCACCAGCGCCTGGCCGGGCAGGTCGAGTGGAGAGAGATGTGGGAGGAAGGCTGCCGCGTCGATGTATACCGCGTGTCCCCCGGGCGGCTCGACGATCGGGACGCCGTGCTCGGCGATGTGTTCGCCGAGGTAGGCGGTGGAACGGATGCGGTAGGTGAGGTAGTCCTGGTCGAGCGCCTCGCGGAGCCCCACCGCGATCGCTTCCAGGTCACGGCCGGCCAGGCCGCCGTACGTGGGGAAGCCCTCCGTGAGGATGAGCAGGTTGCGGCCTCGTTGGGCTACGGAATCATCGTTGGTGGCGAAGAAGCCGCCGATGTTGGCTATGCCGTCCTTCTTCGCCGACATGGTGCACCCATCGGCGTGAGAGAACATCTCGCGAGCGATCTCCAGAGGGGTGCGCTCGGCGTACCCGGCCTCGCGCTGCTGGATGAAGTAGGCATTCTCGGCGAACCGGCACGCGTCGATGTAGAACGGAATCCCGTGCTCCCGGCACACCTCGGATACCTCACGGATGTTCGCCATGGACACGGGCTGTCCGCCACCGGAGTTGTTGGTGATGGTGATGAGGCAGAAGGGGATCCGCTCCTGTCCCACTTCCGCGATCAGCGCGCGGAGCCGCGCCACGTCCATGTTGCCCTTGAACGGATGCCGCGCGGATGGGGCGCGCCCCTCGGCGATCACCAGGTCCACCGCCTGCGCGCCGGTGAACTCGACGTTCGCGCGGGTGGTGTCGAAGTGCGTGTTGTTCGGCACCACGCTTCCGGGCTCGCACAACACCGAGCAGAGAATGCGCTCGGCTGCCCGCCCCTGGTGCGTGGGCAGCACGTGGCGGAAACCAAAGATATCGTGCACCACCTCCTCGAATCGGTAGAACGAGCGGCTTCCGGCATACGCCTCGTCGCCGCGCATCACCGCCGCCCACTGTTCGGAGCTCATGGCCGCCGTGCCGCTGTCGGTGAGCAGGTCTATCAGTACATCGTCGGCGTGAAGGAGAAAGACATTGTAGCCGGCCGTGCGCAGCTTCTCTTCGCGCTCCGCGCGAGTGGTCATGCGGATCGGTTCGATCGACTTGATCCTGAATGGCTCTATGATCGTTCGCATCAGTCGGTAGTGTTCTGGAGATGCTGGGATCGGTGACGCCGGCGTGGCCTCGGCCGCCGCTCGCTCACCCGCGATAGGCGTCAATTCCCGTTACCGCACTACCACATCATGCCGATAGAGCAGCCGTTCGGCCAGCCGTACGAGCCCCGCCTCCGGCCGGCTGGTTGGTCGGACCTCGGCCACGATCACCTCGGCGCGTGGTCGTTCAGCGGCGAGCGCTGTTCACCTGGAACCCTTCGCGCCGCCCGCGCCGCCGTTGCTCGCTGTCCTCTCTCGCGCCTCCTGGGACGCGCGTTCATCCACCCAGTGGGCGGCGAACCCGCGCTCCTGTCTCAGCAAACGCTGCTTGCGCTCGACCCCCCAGCGGTAGCCGCCGAGTGCTCCATTCTTGCGCACCACTCGATGGCAGGGCACTACGAGTGCCACCCGGTTCCGCGCGCACGCGCTCGCGACGGTGCGCACCGCGCCGGGCGCGCCGACGGCGGCGGCGACTTCGGAGTACGAGCGCGTCTGACCGTAGGGAATGCGCTGCAGCTCCCGCCATACTCGTTCCTGAAGGGGCGTCCCAGCCGCATCGAGTGGAACGGCTAGCGTGGGCAGGGCGCCTGCGAGGTGTGACGACACCGACTCCAGCCAGCCGCGCAGGTCCTCGTTCCCCACGGCATCGGCCGTCTCGACCCGGCTGCGCGTGGCGTTGGGGTATTCGTCCGCCAGGGCCCGTTCGAGTTGGGTGTCGTCATCACCCAGCGTCACAGCACAGACGCCGCGGTCTGTCGCCGCAACGAGGAGTCGCCCGAATGCGGTCTGCGCGGTCATGAAGCGGATGCGCACCCCCTGTCCCCCGCGTCGGTACGCCGCGGGTGTCATCCCGAGCCGATCGGCCGCGGCGTCGTACGCACGGCTGCTGGCCCCGTAGCCTGCCTCGAATGTAGCACGGCTTACGGTGGCGCCCGCGCGCAAGTGTGTCTTCAATCGGTCAGCTCGCAGCGCGGCGACGTACTGCTTGGGGGACACGCCCACCATGCGCTTGAAGGTCCGCTGGAGGTGGTGAGAGCTCATCCCGACCACCTGCGCGAGATCTGCCAGCGTCAACGGCTCGTCGGCATGCGCTTCCAGATAAGTGCGTGCCTGGGAGATCTTGTGTTCGGCGGAAGTCGCGCCTGCGCGCGGACGGCAGCGCTTGCATGCACGGTAGCCAGCCGCCTCCGCTTCGTTCGCGGTGGCGAAGAAGCGTACGTTGGCCCTGAGCGGGCGTCGCGAAGGGCAGCTCGGTCGGCAGTAGACGCCGGTGGTCGTCACGGCGTACACGACCCGGCCCAGCCGGGCGGGATCGTGGGCGACGACGGCCGCCCAGATAGCATCGTCCGGCGGCATCACCTCGCTCGGATCGGTCGCCGGTCCGGTCATGCGCCCCGCGGGTAGGCTGATATCGAGCGGAGCAGCGCGTGCGTGCCCGACGCGGCGCTCATGAATCGATGGCGCCGAGTGACAGCGGGGGGGCCGGTACCGTCGCGGCCGCTGATACCGGCGGGTGCGGACGGTACGCCGATTCCGGAATGCGGGCGAGCGTGGACGGGTGCACGATTCCACCCAGCCCGAAGAAGTGCTGAAAGCTCATGATGAGTGGGTGCCATCGCTCTGGGTCGATGCGGTCGTCGTAGCCGGTCAAGCGAATCGCCTCGTCCACGTGCACGCGTATGACCCGCACCTCCAGTGCGACGAGGCGGCCGCGACGCTCGGGATCGCGCACGGCGAGCGGGTGCACCGCCTCGAGCACTGCTTCGAGATGGACCGGGCACTCCGCTACACGCGGGGGAGTTACGCAGTCGCTGGGAAGTGGCGTGAGCTCCGCGGCGCCGAACTTGTCGCGTACATGGCGGTAGCCGTTCTCCGCTTTCCACTGCGGAACAGGGTCGGAGCCAGTCGTCCGCGCCAGCCGATTCACGGCAGCCACTTCACCAACGGATGGGAGGTTGAGCACGCAATCGCCGGTTCGCTGGATGTTGGCCGGAGTCTGCGATCGCGTGCCGAACCCGAGCATGCAACTCCGACCCAGCCACCAAGCGCTCGACATCGGCGCGAGGTTCGGAGAGTCGTCAGGGTTCGTAGAGCTGACGAGGACCACTGGAGTGCCAAAGTACAGAATCGCGGGGTCGATTGATTTGTGCATGGAGAAACGATCGGGTTAAAGAGTCTCCGGTCGAGGCGGGCGCCGCAAGGCCCGCGGCGCGTGAGGTGGATGGCGGGCGATGCACGCAGCCTTACGATCCGTCACGGAAGGTGAGCAACGCCCTTCACGATGCCCTGGTTGGTGGACACATCCCGTGGACCATCTATCGCGCGCACGTCTATGTCGCCGTCCATCAGGTGCACGACGAGGCGCGTATCCGCGGGCAGGCTCACTATGGTCTCGAGTCGCACGTCGTTGTGCCAGAAGTCGCCTCGCCCGTCATCCGGCGGCAGGCACTCCCGATATTGGGTCATCCTGCTCACCGGTGGGTACCGATCTTCGATGCGGATGCCGGCCGTCGTCGTATCCACCGTGATTCGCACCGATGCCGGATCTGAATGGATGCCCCGCCGCACGAGCGCTACCTCGGCCTCGGATCCTTCGACGGTATGCGCGCGGAGGGAACCGCGAATCAACCTCAACTCGATCGTTCCCCCCTCAGGCACGGTGCCAGTCCAACGCCACTGCGCTGCGGGGCGGTCGTCGGCTGGTTGCCGGAGAGGCGTATCCACTACTACCGCGTCGCCGCCGGAACGCCGCAACGTCTGGGCGTCCAGCGAGTGCATTGCGATGAGGAAGGCTGCGGGCAAGAGAAGCCAGCACGAAAGGCGAGCGTGCCGAAGTGGTACGCTGCAGCAGTGGCGGCACCGGCCCGGCGCCAGGATGCGAGAGATCATGGCGCGCAACTTCGGCATGACGACTCGGCCCGACTACCCGGTTCATGCGCTCAAATTCGGGAGACGGGAGGCGCAACATCATGATGCGGCGATCCGAGCGATCTTACGAGACGCTAGTCGAGCGACTCGGCGCTTGGAGGGTGACTCCCCTAGCGCACTCCACCGAGAGCTATTCTCGCAGCTTCCAATCGCAGCTCTTCGACCCTGTGGCGCTGCGCGTCGGCCCGCTGCGTAAGGTGATCGTAGTTCGCTTCCGCCAGCTCCGGTGCGTCCTCTGCCGCGGCCGCAAGCGCCTGCCAGAGCGCCCGTTTCCCATCGATCCCCAGCGCCAGAGCTTCCAGAGCCTCCAACCTGCCCAATGGCCCATCGCTTGAGTCGCCCAGTCGCAGCTTGATTCGACTGGCGCGCTCCGCGAGCCAGGCCATTGCCTGTCGAGGGCGACTCTCGTTGATCTGCAGCCGACTCATCAGAGTCTCGAGTGACTGGCGGTCCGCCGCGATCTCGGCTCGAAGCTCAGCGAGCACACCTGCCGCGGAGGTACCGGCCTGCGCCTCCTCGAGCCGCGCCAGGAGCTCGAGCGCGGCTATGGCGCCAGCTAGATGGTCGTTCAGATAGGTGGCGACGTGCTCGCTCTGGTTGTTGGTCATGCACGCTCCTGAGGACGACGGAGCGCAAGATGCGAGAGTCATTCCGCCGGGCAGGCGCTCGTCGTGAGATTATCTTGGAGACTTCCACTTACACTCGCCACCGACCGATATGGCTACCACCCCGACGACTGCGCTGCGGATCTCCGCGTTACACTGGTATCCAATCAAGTCCTGCCGCGGCGCGCCGCTGGCCGAGGCGGTGGTTGGGGCGCGTGGCATCGTGGGTGATCGCGCCTTCATGGTGGTGGATGCGGATGGGCGCTTCCTCACCCAGCGCACGCTGCCACAGATGGCGCTCATCGAGCCGCATGTCGATGATCACACACTACGGCTCGCCGCTCCGGACAGCCCGCCTCTCTCCGTTCCGATACTCTCGCGCGGCTTGCCACGCGACGTGGTCGTCTGGCGCGATAGCTGCGCGGCCATCGATCAGGGTGACGAGGCGGCGGAATGGCTGAGCGCGTTCCTGGCTGTGTCGTGCCGCCTCGTGAGGATCGCCGACGACATGGTGCGGCGCGTCGATCCCGCTTTCGCGGTGAGTGGGGCCGACCAGGTAGGCTTCGCCGATGGCTACCCCTTCCTGCTGGTGACCGAGGACTCACTGGCCGATCTGAACGGGCGACTCAGCACCCCCCTTCCGATGAATCGCTTCCGGCCGAGCATCGTGATTCGTGGGGCGGCGCCGTACGCCGAAGATACGTGGAAACGGATCCGGATCGGCGGCATCACCTTCGCCGTCGTCAAACCGTGCGCACGCTGCACCATCACCACGGTCGACCAGCAGACCGCACTGAGCGCTCAGGAGCCACTGCGCACGCTGGCCACGTATCGGCAGGTGCAAGGCAGAGGTGTCCTGTTCGGGCAGAACCTCATCCACGAGTCCACGGGCGTCATACGCGTGGGCGATGCGGTCGAGATAGTCGACTAGCGGGAAGTGCGCGACGGTTCTTCCCGTACAGCCTCGGGATGGGACGACCCCCGCATGAAGATGCTGTAATGAGATCGTTGCTGTTTCGTAATCGCTCGGTCCTCAATTAGTAATCGATGGTGCATGTGGGTTTCACACGCCGGAGCCATAGTGACGATGAGATGCTGGTGCTGTTCCAATCATCGTCAGGCATCCGGAGGATACGCGCATGCTCACCACGCTCATCGAGTCGAGGCGCAGGTCGAGGAGGAGTCCGGTCGGTACAGCAGTCAGCGTCGTCGTTCACGCCATGCTGATCACTCTCGTGGCGGCGGTCACGGCTCACGCCCGTGACAATCCGCCGAAGAAGGAATCCCCTCTTCAGGACGTGGTGTATATCGCGCTGAAGGAACCGTCACTCGCCCGCAGGAACGCCGCGCCATCCAGAATCCGGACGGCTGCGGCGCCACGATTCCCAGAAAGGCCGATCCGCCACATCGACGTTCCCACGGAGATCCCCACGACTATCCCGCCCGTGGACCTTTCAGACCTCGTCGCCAACCCGAGCGACTTCGTAATCGCTACGAACGCGCGCAGCGACGCTGACGGTGTCGAGGATCCGATATCGAACGGTCAGGGCGGAACCTTCACGGCCTCGCAGGTTGAGAAGGTGACTGCCCCGCTCTCCGGGAATCCGAAGCCGCGGTATCCATCACTCCTGCAGTCGGAGCGGGTGGATGGCGAGGTGCTGGCGCAGTTCGTGGTAGACACGTCGGGGCGCGTGGACATGTCGACGTTCAGAGC
>DATCXG010000078.1:0-4249 GCA_036565945.1 Gemmatimonadaceae bacterium | reverse complement strand
ATGGTTGGCGGATCGTTCGGGAGACTCGAGCCTCGTGCACGTATGGCGGCGTATGAGTGCTCGACGGAACCGTTCGTTTGACGAGGCGTTCGCTGGGGTGTTCGGGGGATATCCGCAGGATCTCTACGGGCGCTTCACCGCGGAGCTCACGGGCCGGGCGCTGGAGGCTGAGCGGGACGTACATACGGCGCTCGGCGCCTCCCCCCCGGACTCCGGCGTGGGCCGCACGGTGCAGGCGTTGGCGTGGAACACTGGCGGACCAGCCGTATCACGCGATGGCTCGCTCGTGGCTCTGGTGGTGCGCGCCAGGGATGAGCCATCTCGCGTGGTGGTCTGGAAAACAGCGGAGGAGCGTGAAGACACCAGCGCGATTCGCGAGCGAGAGCGCTCGCTCCGGCTCGATCCCGAGGATGTGCCAGGGGTGGAGTGGCGTCCACGACCCAAGCGTGCGGTAGCGGTGCTCTATCCGAGCGGGGGGGTGCCGTACGACGAGCCCCGCTTCCTGAGCGACGGCGACCACATACTACTCGTGCGCGCCACAGGGCCCGGCGACGGTGCTGCCCGGCTGGATGTGTTCATCTGGAATTTCCGCACTGGTGAGGTGGATCGCATCACTCATGGGGCCGGGGTGCGTCATGCCGATCCATCTCCCGATGGTCGCTATGCCGTGGGTGACAGGTGCGTGGAGGGGGTCTGCGATGTGGTGCGTGTGGACCTCCGTACCGGCGCGATGGAGCTTCTGGCGCCTGGCTCGCCGCATGTGGTCTACGATCGCCCACGCTACTCGAGCGATGGCGCCACGATCGCGGTCGGCGTCCAGCAGAACGGCGCGTGGCACGTGGCGCTGCTCGACGCCAACGCCGCGGTACCGGCTGAACCGCGCATCGTTGGCCCGGACGACGGTGCCAATCGGTACGATCCCGCGTTCCTTGCCGGGGACCGATCGCTGGTGGTCACGTCCGATGCCACCGGAGTCCCTAACATCGAAGTGATCGATCTCGCCACGAACGGCAGTCGTGGAGTCACACTGGCCACGGGTGCCGCCCTCGCGCCCGAACCGGACCCGCGGCAAGGCGCTGTTTACTTTCTCCGTCTGCACTCCAAGGGACTCGATCTCAACGTCATCGCCGATAGCGTGATCCGCGCGCGCGACTTCGCCACATCACCGGAGCTAGCGCCGGCCACGCGGGTACCGCCGGTACCGGCCGATACTTTCGCGGTCGACGCGCTTCCGGAGTCTCAGCCCTATGGTCTTGGTCCGCGCGGCCTTCGCCTGCTTCCGTCGCTGAGCTGGGCTGCGGAGGGGAAGAGCTTCGGCGCGGTGGTGGCCGGTACGGATCCCATAGGTCGCCTCACCTGGGTGGCACAGGGGATTTATGGAGACCGAGGTACGTGGCGCGGCGGTGCGCTCGGGGGCGCATGGCGTGGTGCGCTTCCGCTCATCGGCGCCTCGATCTTCTACGCGGAGGATCACCCATCGCGGCAGCACGGTGGCTTCGCGGCACCCACCACACTAGACGTGGATTATCTGGGGGCCGCGGTTCGGTCGGAGCTCCGACGCGACTACCTCACCAACGTACACGTTCTCCAACTCGGCGCCTCACTCGGCCGGCTGGACGGTCCGGAGCGGCAGCGCGGAACCCGATCTCTCGGATTCGCCGAGTATCATGGCGCGGTGAGCTTCACACCTGGCGAGTGGAGCCTGGTGCCCCGGTTGGCACTGCATGGCTCGCTGGGCCGCACCGATGGTGTTGCCTGGAGACGCGGCATCGCCAGCGCGAGCATGGCGGTGGCGCGTCGTGGTCTCGGCATCAGAGGCGATGTGTCGTACGGCGCAGTGAACAGACGCGCGGGGGAGTTAGAGCAGTTCTCACTGGGGGGTACTTTGCCGCCGCTCTTCGATCCTGCGATCCTCGCTCAGCGCGTGGCCATGCCCGCGCTGCCCGCGGCAGTGGCCACCGGCAGCAGGTTCGCGTCGTATAGCATCTCCCTTCCGGGCCAGGGAATTCGTCCGTATTTCTGGAGTGCGAGCGCTGGAAGAGCACTGCGCCACTGGCAGCAGGTGGTGGGGTTGGAGTGGACTCACCAGTTCGATGGGCTGTGGCCTCTGCGCCTGCCGAGCACCCGGATTTCCTGTGGCCTGGGCTATTCCCTGAGCGAGCCCCTGCGGCACGAGACGAGCGGTTACCTCACGTTGACGTACAGCCCCTGATCCCCAGGCGGCTCGCGTCCCGGGCTCTGATCTCGCACGAATGGTGCACCTCGATCGTCGTGACCATCCCGTCAGAGAGGAGGAGATATGGCCGCACTCAGCAAGGAGACCACAGAGAGAGTGGCCGCGTTCGGCGCCGTCGCGGTGAGCGCTGTACTGGTGGTCCTCTTCGCCCTCTTCGTACTCCTCACGTTCCCCAGAGGGAACGGTATCGATACCACTGAGGCAGTCGTTGCCTGGGTGTCCGTGGGGATGGTGATCCTCGCGGTGATTGCCGCCCACCTGGTATGCGCGCGCGTTCTCTACCGGGCGTCGAAGATGGAATGAATCGTGGTCCCGGGAGGGATGCGCGGGCGCGACGAGCATGGCCTCAGCCAGCGGCGGTCCACCGACGCGTGCCTTTCACGCCTATGATGATGTACTTGATACATTATCATTAAGACTATGCATGACACCGTGTTGTGGTAATTCACATGATGTGAATTATTGAGTTAAACGCTGCTTGGTGGTCCGCAGGCCATCGGAACGTGCCGGGTGACCCACTCGCTCTGGTTACAGCCAGGTGCCTCCCCGCGTCTATTGGTGGGAGGAAGCCTGCATGAGCGACACTACAGTAGAAGCCCGCTGGGAGAGTCACAACGAGGCTGGTCGCCGTCACTTCAGCGAAGGTGATTACGCCGCCGCCGAGCAGGAGTTCAACGAGGCCATCCGGGAGGCCACGCTCCTTGGCGCAGCCAACGTGCGCCTCGCCTCCAGCCTCAGCAACCTTGGGCAGCTCAAGTACAGGCAGAAGGATCTGGCGCAGGCCGAGACACTCTTTCGCCGCTCGCTCTCCATCCGCGAAGGCGTGCTGGGGAAAGATCACTTCAGTCTGGTGCAGGCCATCAATAACCTCGCTGCGCTGCATTACGCGCGAGGAGAGCTCGACGAGGCGGTGAAGCATTTCAGTCGAGCGCTCGAGATCTGTGATAGCAACCTCGACGAGAAGCACCCGGACGTTGTCGTCACGCTCAACAACCTGGCCCGACTCCACTTTCGGCGTAACGACTACGCGGCCGCCGCCCCGCTGCTCATGCGCCTGCTCGCCATCAAGCAGGAGTCGGTGGGCGCTCACCACCCCGAGGTGGCCGTCATCCTGACCAGCCTGGCGAAGGTACGACTCGCCGAGGGCCAGCTCGAGGATGCGGAGCAGTTGGCGCGGCGTGCGCTGGTCATCCGTGAAGGAATTCATAAGTCCGGCGACCCGGCCATCGCGACCAGCATCGAGACGCTTGCGGAGATCATGGCGGCGCGCGGACTGCGCGAGGACGAGCAGGGACTACTGTCGCGGGCGCGCGTGATTCGCGCCCGTGCGAGTGGTGAAACTGGCGGTGAAGGGACGGGTGCCGTCGTGGCTGCGGCTCCCGCAGCGGTGGTTGGGGTGGCATCAGATGCGACAGTGGCCGCGGTGGTACCTGAAGCACGGGTCGCCTCGGCATCGGAGGCGCCGTCCACCATCGCTCCCGAAGAGCCGGTTCCGGAACACGATGCGCAGCCCGCCGCCTCCGCGTCGTCTGCGCGCACCACTAGGTCGGCTTCGCTTCCGTGGATCGAGCCGCCCACATCTCCGGCGCTCCGCCGACCTGCCGCGTCGGCCATCCCCCAGTTCGCCGCGCGTGCGACGACCGGGCCCGCCTCCACGTCGGCTGCGCCCGGAGCGGCAAGTCGGAGCCGGACGGTGGCAGCGTCGCATCGCGTTACGGGGTCGGGCGCAGCCGAGACCTCGGTCGTGCAGAGTGGGCCCATCTCCAACGGACCACGACCCATACAACGGGAATTGGTCATGGAACCGCTGCCGGCCAGGTCCTCACGCCCCTGGCTCACGAGCCTCCTTGCGGCCGTCGCGGTGGTGGGTATTGCGGCCAGTGGCTGGGCGTATTTCGGTAGCGGGACCAAGCCCTCGGAGCTCGGCTCCGCTGCATCGAGCGGCTCGGCCCTGGTGTCACCGTCTCCGGATGAGGCCTCCACATCGTCTGCATCGGCCACGCCGGCCGGGGC
>DATCXG010000072.1:0-6082 GCA_036565945.1 Gemmatimonadaceae bacterium | reverse complement strand
CGGTTTCTGAAACATGTCCTTGATCTTCATTGTGAGTTCCTCGACTCTCTCGACTACGGTGTCTGATTCGTGAAGGGGTGCTCGAAGCTGAGATAGACAAAGACACTCCGCTCTCCACTGCTCGGTCCCACGCCAATGGGGAAGGCGAGGCCGGGCACGATCTGCAGCCCGGATGCGAAGTCGAAGGCAGCGCGGATGCCGGGCGCCAGGAGCGCTTCGGTGCTCCGCGCGACGCGATTCGGCCCACTGACCTCCTGCGCGCGGGTCCATGCGGCTTCGAGCATCAGGTCGAGCCTGGGCAGGGCGTGCCAGACGACGCTCTGGGCCAGAGTGTAGTCCAGCGTTGCCGCGGTGTTTCCAAGATGGTCGCGCGCCCGGGGCGTGTACGTCGCTCCCATGTTGGAATGCACCACGAGCGAAGCTGGGAGCTCGGCGCTGAACGGAAGGTTGGTCTCTATGCCGGCGCCGCCTCTGCCGAGCCCGCGGCTGCTGGAGCCCGTCGGTAGAAGCAGCGTGGCACGCGGCGCGAGGGCGATCGCCCCACCCCCCACACCCAGGATCTGGTAGCGATAGCTCAGCGCCACGTCGCCGATCCCCGTCCGGCCACCGCTCGCCATAGTGGCGTGTGCGAGGGGGAGCGTGTAGCTCAGCTGGTGGCGCTGCCCGGCGACCGGCCACTCCTGCGTGAGGGTGTAAACCCAGCTCCCGGGTTCGGGTGCTTGGGCGAAGGTACCGACGTGCTGAACGACGCCGCGCTCCTGGTTGTAGGCCTCCTCGACGAGGAAGCTGTTGTCCTGAATGGGAGCCGCCGCCTCAGTCTGCTCTCTCTCTTGAGCTCGGACGACGGTCGCTGAGACCAGGACTGAGCCCAGGATCAGTGCGGTGACGAGAAGCAGCCTTCGCATGGAGCACTCGGGGTGATGGCTGCCGCCCGGAGCGCAGGCGCTATTGCGGTATTGCGGAACCAGGTCGGGCGAGCCGAGCATTGCAACGCGGGACGAATCGCGGGACGAGTCTAGTTAGTATCTGCGAATCGTCAATTTAGTCGATGCGAATTATTCCGCAAGGTAGTCGCATCCTACCCCAGGGTTGCCTTGGGGCTACCAGGAGATGGTGCGGAACATCTGGTGGGGCGCGGTCCGCGCGGCGCTTACGAGAGCGAGCTCGGCGCGTTCACGTTGGCGCCATCGGAGACGCCGACGCCGAGCCGGTCGACCAACTCACCGCCGAGCCACCCAGTGACCAGTGCCAGCCCGAGCCCGATCAGAGCGAGCACAAAGGCGAGCGTCGAAGGGTCGGCTGGGGCGTCACGGCGGAGCCACCAGCTGAGGGCGAACAGCACGACGATGGTCACGTTTCCTATGGCGTGCCACCGGCCGATCGCCTTGGCGCGCGTGCCCGACGGGATGGCCAGCCAATCGATGAATCCGAACACGGCTGCCAGCAGTCCCGTGATGACACCGGCGGCGATCATGTAATACGATGGGACCGCAACCTCCGTCGCACCGAAGAGGAGGCGGATGATGTCGAAGATCACCGCCATCCCGAGGAGCCCGAGCGGAAAGACAATCAGCATCTGGTGGATCGGGTGCCCCAGGAACCTCGCTCTACTCTCCATATGTTCGCTCCGCGTGGGATGTTCGCTCCGCGTGGTGATCGTCACAACGCATACGTGGTGCCTGGCCACGCCGTGTGCAGCGTGGCGCCGACGTCACGACCTCCGTGCCCTTGCCCCGCAGCATCTCATGGGAGCGCGAACACTACGAGCGCGCTACCGCGAGGGGCGCCGTAGAGCTCCGGCGCGAAGCCCTTCATCCACCCGCCCCACCCCGATGGGACCGCGATGTACTGCTTGCCGTTCACGCTGTACGTCACCGGGCTTCCGTGGATCCCGTTTCCCGTCTGGAATTGCCAGAGGAGTGCGCCGGTCTTCGCGTCGATCGCGTCGAACTCGCCCGTCGGCTCGCCGGCGAAGACGAGCCCGCCCGCGGTGGTGAGCAGCGAGCCCACCATCGGGTGCTTCGTGCGGAAGGACCAGGCCACCTGCCCGGTAACCGGTTCGATGGCGCGCACGTAGCCCCAGGACTCCTGGCCTTGGTTGTTCACGTCGCCGCCCCAGTAGGGGAGGCTTTCCCCGAAATCCGCGTGCCGTCTGCTGAACTTTCCGCAGAGCTCCACAACCGGAGTGTAGAGGAGACCCGTCTGCTGGCTGTACGTGGCATGCGGCCACTCCTTGGCGCCGGCGGGTCCGGGGCAGATGAGCGTCCCCGCGCCGGAGTCGCTCGGGAAGAGTAGCGGTGTCACGCGCCCGCTGGTTGGATCGATGTCGCCCCAGGTGACGCGGTCGGCGAACTTCGTGGCGCGGACGAGCTTTCCGGTCGTGCGGTCGAGCACGAACAGGAAGCCATTCTTGTTGAACTGCGCGAGGAGCTTGCGCCCGTCCTGCTCGAAGAGGATGGGCTCGTTGACGCCGTCGTAGTCCCAGACATCATGCGGGGTGGTCTGGTAGTGCCACTCGAGTGCTCCGTCGTCTGGCGAGAAGGCGATCACCGAGTTGGTGTACAGGTTGTCGCCCTCGCGATCGCGGCCGTCGAAGTCGGGTCCGGGGTTACCCGTTCCCCAGTACACGAGGTCGAGTGCCGGATCGTAGGTGCCCGTCACCCACGCCGAACCGCCACCGCGCGCCCAAGAGTCACCTGCCCAGCTGTCGGAGCCCGGCTCGCCAGGCTTGGGAGTGTTGTAGCGCCGCCAGCGATGCGCGCCAGTGGCGACGTCGAATGCGTCGATGTGCCCACGCACTCCATACTCGCCGCCGGAGCTTCCGACAATCACGAGGTCCTTGACCACCAGTGGAGCGCCGGTGGCGCTCTCCCCCGCGCGCACATCGGCGAAGGCAGTCGTCCACGCGGGCTTCCCAGTCCGGGCGTCGAGTGCGACGATGTACCCGTTCGCGGTTGCGACGACGACCTTGCCCTGCGCCACCGCGACGCCGCGGTTCACGTTGCCGCAGCAGAGCGGCACGCCGAGCGGAATCGCGTGCTTGTATTGCCAGAGCGTACGTCCTGTGGCGGCGTCGAGCGCCCAGACGTAGCCGTCCCACCCCGAGAGAAACATCACGCCGTCGACCACGATCGGCGTGGCCTCGAGCGAGTAGCTGGGCGGGTTGGCGATGAGGCCGATGACGCCGGCCTGGAAGATCCACGCTGGGCGGAGCTGCTCCACGTTGGATACCGTGACCTGGTCCAGCGCGCTGTAGCGTTGGCCATCGTAGGCGCCGTGGTAGGTGAGCCAGTTCTGAGGCTCGCTCCGGGCGTTGGCGATGCGGTCGCTCGTGAGGCGTTGCGTCACCGGTGGCGCAGCTCCGGCGAGACCGGCATTCAGCTCGTTGAACGTGCGTGCATGCTCAGTCACCTGATATTCCGCCGGGTGCGAGCAGGCGACGGCGGCGAGTGCGAGCACCGCGACGGCACGCCGGACCAGCACGCGTGCGGCCCCGTGGCCGGCCAGTGTATGCGTACCGTGCGTGTACAACGCGTGAATAGCGAATATTGTCATGTCTGCTCAGGGTCGCGGTTGCTTGGGGCGGTCGAGCTTGGCCGCGGCCGGCACTTCGCCCGATACCATGATGAGGCCGAGCATGCCGCGCCCGGCGTGATTCGCCACTGGGCACCCGAACCAATAGAGACCTGGTTGGTCCAGATGGATGCGCACTTTACCGGCTGTGTGCATCGGGACTGGGAGGAGCGCGCGCCCGCCATTCGTTGGCATGAGCGCCATGTGGGTTGTCTGGTCGTTGTTGTGGAACGTGAGCTCGAGATCGCCCCCACGAGGCATGACGATGATCGCCGGCTCCCAGATGAGTTGGTTCTCGGGCACGTGGATCTCGTCGCGCATGACACTGTCCGCACCCACGCTCGCGTGCGAGAGCCCGCCGTGCGCGAACAGCCGGGCGACCATTGCCTTATTCGGCTCATCCACGTTGGGCAACTCGTTCACGAGGGCGACGACGCGTGGATTGAGCTGCTTCAGCACGCTCGGTCGGAGCAGCTTGAAGTAGCCGCATCCAGAGATTGACACGAGCGCGGATGCCAGGAAGAGCACATGCGCCCTCGACACGATCGCCCGACGTGATGACGTCCGACGTGATGACTCCTCTGCCTTCATAGCACCTCCACCGTGCGTGGGATCTCTCTACATGCCAGAGAGAAACCGATCCACGGTTCGCGGCACGCAGGGAACGCCGCGGCACTTTGTCAGGCGTGCCGCGATGTGTACATAGAAACAATTAGCACATTTTATTTTGGGTTTCTTGCAAATACCGGTCCGTACCTGTATTCGTCTGGCATCTTCGCGTTCGTTTTGTTGTCGAGCGCGGTGCACAGGATTGTCGACGCGGTCAGCAGGAGAACTCGAATGAGCTACTCGTACGTGTGGTGAGCGAGCAGGGCGGTCGCTGCTTCTCCTCTCGGCGGATGCGTATTGCTTGTATGGCTTCCGTCGACGTACTCGGTCTATATGGCTTCCGTCGACGTGCTCGAGTCGGCGAGTGTAGCCCGCGACTCTCCGAATGGCTCCATGTGCACCAGGACGGATGACACCTGCGGCGCAGCGGCGCGGATGGCGCTCTTCACTTTGCCCGCCAGTATGTGCGCATCGTGCAGCGAAAGCATCGGGTCCGCCTGCACGTGGATCGTCACCAGATATGCCATGCCCGCCTTTCGCACCCCGAGCTTCTCGATCGCGAGTACACCGGGTACCTCCGTTGCCGCTCGCTGGACTGGCCTGATGATCTCCTCCCCCGGCATGCGGTCCATCAGGTCCTGCAACGTCGGCCGCAACATGGAGAGCCCATTGAAGGCGATCACGACAGATGCAAACAGGGCGGCCCAGTCATCCGCGGAAGCCCATCCACTACCGCCCGCCACACGGCTTCCGACGAGCGCGATGCTGATGCCGATGAATGCAGCAGCGGAGGTGATTGCGTCGCTCATGTGATGCCATGCGTCCGCCGTCACCGCGGTGCTCCCGATCTCGGCGCCCACGGTATGGACGCGCCGCGAGAGTGTCCATTTGACCGCCATGACTCCTACCAGCACGCCGAGCGTCCAGGGCGCCGGCGTCTGGTGGGGCGTCTGGATCTCTCGCAACGCCTGAATGGCGATTCCGAGCGCTGCGCCCAGGAGCATGAACGACACGATGGCCGCCGCCACCGGCTCGGCCTTGCCGTGTCCGTATGGGTGGTCCTCGTCGGCCGGTTGTGCGGCGATGGCGAGGCCGCCCCACACTATGAGCGACGAGAAGATGTCGAGGATCGACTCGACGGCGTCGGCCACGAGGGCGTAGGTGTTGCCGACGATCCCGGCGATCAGCTTGGTGATTGCGAGGACCGCGTTGATGAGCATGCCGAGTTGCGCGGAGCGGATGCCGCGCTGTGTGGCGTTGGTCATGAGATCGACCGGCCGTGGAGTGAGAACGAAAGGTTAGCGACGTCGCTATCAGATCGATCGGTGCTGCAGTGCAGGCGATGCGGCGGATCCCGGACTCGACCACTCCGCGTGCATGTTCATACCGGCGCTTTCAGCTCGCTTGTTCCATGTGGTGCGCTAGCTACTCTTCGTATGAACTTACCATTCGTACATGGTTCGCCACGTTGCGGAGCGGTGATCACCCATCACTGACGCTGCCGGGGCTCTGAGGAGGAAGGCGGGCGTGAGCAGGAGCGACCACGGTGCGGCACCAATCGATCGGGTAGCGATGGATAGTCCGGAGCGCACCACAGTGCCGGTGACGGCGCGCGAGCTCCCTGTCCGTGGCATCGACAACTGCGCGTGCTGTGCGGACGCCATTCCGGTGTTTGTCCCACCGTCCGGGCACGCCTCGTCTGTCGGTGGCATTGGCTGCGCGTGCTGCGGGGATGCGGCGCCTGCCACGTCGCAGAATCGGACGGTCGCCCCCACCAACTTCTGGACACGGCGGGGACGGGTTGCGGTCCCGGCCGCCTCCGGCTTGCTCCTGGCGCTCGGTGTCGGACTCGGGTGGCTGGGACCGGAGTCGGCTTGGATCGTGCCGCTTCTCGTTGCGT
>DATCXG010000060.1:0-6393 GCA_036565945.1 Gemmatimonadaceae bacterium | reverse complement strand
CCTGGCTCGGGCCCGAGTCGGCACGGAACGCGCATATCTCGACTGCCGTTCCGCTACCGCACGGCATTTGATGAGCTTCGCGCTCGAGGGATGACACCGTACGGTGTAGACGTTCGGGTCACGTGGTCATCCACCAGCTTTGAGGCTCTGTAGTGGACGGATCCCGAATTTCCAAGGAGGGGTACGATGCCGCTTACCGCTGCGCAACGCCGCCACCTGGAGCGGCGACTTCTCGAAGAGCGAAAGCGCTTGCTGACAGATCTTGGCCGGTACTCGGAGCTGTCGGCGGACACGGAACAGGAGCGTTCCGGCGATCTGACCATTGCGCCGCTGCATGATGCCGACCTGGGTACTGATGCCATGCGCGTGGAGCTCGACGCCGCGAACGCGGCTCGAGAGACCAGCGAATTGGAGGAGATAGACGCCGCACTCGATCGGCTCTACCGTGCGCCGGAGCGTTTCGGTATCTGCGAGGACACCGGGAACGACATTCCCTTCGAACGGCTCGATATCATCCCCTGGGCGCGGACGTGTGACAGGGCGGAGAGCGAGTGAGGCTGGACGCCATCTAGCGGGCTCCGTCGCTCGAGACGGGGGCGCTGCGGGCGACGCGGACCTGGCTACCTCTCGCGCCTGGCGGTCCGCGGCGCTACAATCTGGGTCAGGGCTACGGGAAATGCCAGAACGCTTTCACACGCGGTGACATGTCCACCTTCCTGAAGACCACGGATATAGCCGTAGATGGCGCCACCACGCTTCCGGGACGTTACTTCACGTCGCCGGAGCTCTTCGCCGAGGAGCGCGAGAAGATTTTCGCGCGCCGGTGGCTGTGCGTGGGTCGCGAGGAACAGCTCTCCGCCCCGGGTGATTACGCCGTGCACGAGGTGTGCGGCGAGAGCATAATCATGGTGCGCGATGGATCGGGTGCCGTTCACGCCCACTATAACGTGTGCCGACACCGCGGCTCCCGCCTCTGCGAGGAGGGCGCTGGTCACTTCACTAGTGGCATCCACTGCCCCTACCATGCGTGGACCTACGCGCTCGATGGGCGGCTTCTGGGTGCGCCGTCCACGAGCGACCTCGAAGGGTTTCGCAATGCCGACTATCCGCTCCACTCGGTGCCACTAGCTCGCTGGGGAGGCTTCCTCTTCATAAACCTGTCGAGCGACCCCGAGCCCTTCGAGCGCGCGTGGGAGCCACTACTCCAGCGATTCGCGCGGTTCAACCTGCCGCGCCTCGTCACGGCGCGCACGATCGAGTACGACGTGCGCGCCAACTGGAAGCTTCTCTTCCAGAACTACTCCGAGTGCTATCACTGTGGGTCCGTGCATCCCACGCTGTCCCGGGTGACGCCGCCCACGAGCGGGGAGAACGACCTGGTCGAGGGGCCCTTCACCGGCGGGTTCATGGTGATGAACGATGGCTACGATAGTCTGACGATGAGCGGCCGCACCTGCGGCGTCATCGTAGGGAATCTGCCGCCCGAGGATCTGCGCCGCGTGTACTACTACGCCATCCTCCCCAACATGCTCCTGAGCCTCCATCCTGACTACGTGATGTTCCACACTCTCTGGCCCGAGGCTCCGGACCGCACGCGCGTGGTATGCTCCTGGCTCTTCCACCCCGATACGCTGGGTGACGAGCGCTTCGACCCAGCCGACGGCGTGGATTTCTGGGACAGGACCAACCGGGAGGACTGGCACATCTGCGAACGTAGTCAGCTAGGCGTCTCATCGCGCGCCTATCAGCCGGGTCCCTACTCCAGGCGCGAGAGTCTGCCGGCGCAGTTCGACCGAGAGGTGCTGCGCGCGTTGGGGCACGACACGTCGGGGCGATGTCTGCCGTAGTCCTGATCGAGTTGCTCCGCGCGACGTTGGCGGGTCACGCATAGCCGATGGCGATCCCCTCCGGCATCGCATCGGCTGAGGTCGCCTTTCTCACAGTCGTGAGAGAATGAGCGACCTCGCCACCCCGAGCGATGCGCCGGATGTGACGACGCACTCCACTAGCGAGCACGGCCGGCTACTGCAGGCTCTGGGTGTCGTGTTCGGCCTCGCGGTCATCGTGGGCAACACGATCGGCATGGGGATCCTCCGGACGCCCGGGGAGATCGCCGCGCGGCTGCCCACCACGCCGCTCTTCCTCGGCGCCTGGATAGTGGGCGGGCTCTATGCTCTCCTGGGTGCGCTGGCGCTCGCCGAGCTCGGAACCATGATCCCGAAGTCGGGTGGGCAATACGTATTCGTGAGGCGCGCGCTCGGCGAATATCCCGGGTTCGTGGTGGGCTGGAGCGATTGGCTGTCCACGTGCGCGTCCACCTCGGCAGTGGCGATCGTGATCGGCGAGTATGCCCCGGCGCTATTCCCGGCGCTCGCTGGCCGGGCGTCGCTCACCGCGTGCGCGGTGGTGGTGGCGTTCTCCATCCTGCAGTGGCAAGGAGTGAACTGGGGCGACCGCACGCAGCAGATCACGAGCCTGTTGAAGGCGCTGGCCCTCGTGGCGCTCACCGTGGCGTGCTTCGCGATCCCCGCGCCGGCGCAGCCATCGGCTGAAGCGGTGACGGCCAGCGCCGGGTCAGCGGGACTGGGCTTTCTCGCAGGCGTGGTGGTGGCGCTGCAGGGCGTGATCTATACCTACGACGGTTGGAATGGCGTCATCTACTTCAGCGAGGAAGTGCGCGATCCCGGCCGCGACATCCCTCGCTCCATGTTCGGCGGCGTGCTATTGGTGACCGTCATCTACCTGGCGCTCAATGTCGCGTTCCTGCATGTGCTGCCTCTGAGTGCGATGGCGGGCGACAAGTTCGTGGCCGGCACTGCGGCAGCGGCCATCTTCGGGGCGCGCGGCGACACGGTAATCCGTTCGCTCATGGTGCTGGCGCTGCTGAGCAGCGTCAACGCGCTACAGCTCATGGCCTCGCGCGTTCCGTTCGCGATGAGTCGCGACCGTCTTCTGCCGGCGCGCGTAATGCGCGTGAATGGTGGCGGGACGCCGACCACGGCGCTGGTTCTGGTCACCGCCGTCGCTCTCGCCTTCATCCTGACCGGGACCTTCGGCCAGGTGCTGGCGCTGACGGCGTTCTTCTTCGTGCTGAACTATCTGCTATCGTTCACGTCGCTGTTCGTGCTGAGGCATCGGGAACCCGATACCGCGCGACCGTACCGCGCGTGGGGCTACCCGTGGACCACTGGCATCGCGCTCGTGGGGTCACTCGCGTTCCTCGTGGGCGCACTGTTCGGCGACCGGGTGAACAGCATGCGGTCGCTGGCATTGCTGGCGCTGAGCTATCCCATCTACCTCATGATGAAGCGCGTGTTGTAGCGGTGCGTCGTGCGGAGTGGGATGGGGGCGGCAGTGGATTCGAAGCTGGCCTGAGCTGCCGTGCTCACCGCGCCGGCGGGGCCCCGCCGGCGCTGGCGCTGGTGCGCTACCTGTTGGGTGGGCGCAGAACCGCAGCCATGGCTACCGGGCTTCGGTGCTGGCCAGCGGCTCGAAGGTGGCCAGAGAGATGATCTCGTCAGCGAACAGGTCGACCACCGCCGAGACGAGGAGTTCCATTCCACCCCGTGAGTTGGTCATGTAGCGAACGCCCATGGCCCAGCAGCCGGAGAGTGAATGCGGTGGTGACACGAAGACGCTGACGACCACGTCGCGTCTTGCCACGATAACTGCGACCCGAGGGTCGCTCTCGGCGATCCAGCGAGCGTGGGCTAGCGACTGACGCACCAGGATTGGCTGACGGTGTCTCGCTCGTTGTGGCGCCGCGAGCTGTTCGGGAGTGTTTGCGGTCGGCACGGATGTCTGACGCTCCGGCTGGGTGTGTGCCTTCGTGGCGGCGCGGCGGCTGCGATATGCGCCGTACTGCTCCCGTGATACGAACCTCAGTCGGTCGTCAGCCATACAATCTATTCTCCATTGGGTTAGGTTCGGACTGCCGGGAGCTTCCGCTCTGGCGGGTGGGTCTCTAGAATGACCTTATCCACTGACAGTAGGACCGGCCCGGGACTACCGGCCGCTGACTTGGTCAGAGTAGCCGGAGGCGCTAAATAGGGGCTCAATCGTGCCTCAACCCCGCCTCAATCGGAGCTAGGTATGTTCAAGCTTCACACGTTTGGCGGCCTGTCGCTCACACAGGATGGCCGACCATGCGAACGTTCGGCCATTCAGCGGCGGCAACTGGCGGTCCTCGCTGCTCTCGCGGCAGCGGGAACTTCCGGGGTCAGCCGCGACAAGCTGATCGGATTGATGTGGCCGGATCGCGAGAACAACCGCGCTCGGAGTCTTCTTGACCAGGCGCTCTACGCGGCCCGGCGGGTGTGTGGACAGTCGGTTTTCACCACCTCATCCACGGCGCTGGCAATCAATCCGGAGGTGCTGTCCAGCGACGTGGCAGAGTTCACCTCCGCTCTGGATCGGCGGGATTGGGCCGCGGCGGCGGCAGCCTACTCCGGGCCTTTTCTGGACGGTCTTCTGCTGGCCGACGCCGCCGAGTTCGAACGGTGGATGAGTGTGGAGCGTTCGCGCTTCGCGCGGGAATACCAACGCTGTGTAGAGGCGCTGGCCATCGCGGAGGAGGGGCGCGGGCAGTTGCACGAAGCAGTGCGCTGGTGGCGCCGGGCGGTTGAGGCAGAACCACTGAGGGGCCGGGCGGCGCGTGGCCTGATCGAGGCGCTGGCACGCGACGGTGACCGGGCCGGTGCACTGGAATTCGCTCGCGTGCACGAGGCATTGGTGCGCGAGGAGATGGGTGAGAACGTCGGACTCGATCCATCAGTAGCGACTCTCGTGCAGTCACTGCGCTTGGGCGAGTGGCAACCCCCGGCTCTCGCCCACGGGCCTGACAGGGCCGCCGTGTCGCACGAGGTTCCGCCGACTGACCTACTCCCCCAGCGCGAGCAGCCCAGGCACGCACAGTTCGATGCCAGCAAGGGACCGCCTCCGCCCGGGAGCACTGCCGAGCGGCCAGGTACGCCGAGCGTGATTCCTGGGAGTCCAGCGCTGGTGGCGAGCGCTGATGTCGCCGGTCGGCGGGCCTCTCCACGGAGAGTACGCTTCGTGAAGGTGACGCTGTCGTTGCTCGTCGTGGCCATCGCCGCGGTCGCCTTGTGGAGTGTCCATCGGGGTGTTCTCACTGCTTCCTCTGCGGAGTCCACCACACAGCCGCCGTCCATTGCCGTGCTGCCGTTCCGCAACCTCGGCCCTACGAGCGCTGACGAGTACTTCTCCGATGGAATGACAGAAGATCTGATCGCCGAGCTCTCGCGACTACAGGGCGTCCGGGTGGTGGCACGTACATCATCGTTCGCGTTCAAGGGCCGGCCGATGGATGTGCGCGATGTTGGTAGGGCCCTGAACGTCACGAATATTCTCGAGGGTACGGTGCGCCGTATCGCGGATCGCTCGGGCGGTGATGGCGGACGCCTGCGTGTCTCTGCGGAGCTCGTGGACACTCGCAGCGGTTACCAGATATGGTCGCAGCAGTTCGACCGGCCTGTTGGCGATGTGTTGATGATCCAGGATGAGATTGCAGAGTCGATCAGGCAGTCGCTGCAGCGCAAGTTCGCCGGGGATATGCCACACCTGCAGCGCACTTCCCCGCCGCCCGCTGTTTACGATATGTATCTGCGTGCTCGGTACGCCTTGCACCGCCGCACGTCGGAGGGGCTGCGCGTGGCTGTGGAGCTTTTCCAGGAGGCAATCGAGAGCGAGCCGCGTTACGCGCCGGCCTACTCTGGGCTCGGTGCGGTGTACGCCGTTCTACCCCTCTACGATCACCGGACTACCGCGGCCGACATGTATGCATTGGCTGATAGCGCAGCCAGCCAGGCGTTGTTGTTAGACAGCTCTATCTCGGAGCCGTACGCCGTGCTAGCTATCATCCGGGCGCGACGTTACGACTGGCGCTCCGCCGAGATGGCATTCCGTCAGGCGCTGGCCCGCAACGCGAACGATGCCACGGCGCATCAGTGGTATGGCAAGGCGTTGGCGCACCAGGGTCGGCTCGCGGAGGCCGAGACGGAGATACGGCGCGCTCTGGAGCTCGACCCGCTATCGGCTGTCACTCGCTACAATCTCGGACAGGTACTCTACGCAGACCGCCGGTACGGCGAGGCCGCCGACGAGCTGATCCGTGCGCTTGCTACCGCGCCCACCCTCCGGGCAGCGCACGCCACGCTGGGTTACGTGCGCTTGAGCCAGGGACGCAAGGACGATGCAATACAGGAGTTCGAATCAGCCGCGGGGCCGGATTCGGGACGCGTGGGTTCCGACATCGCGGTGCTCGCTTACGGCTACGCTAGCGCGGGCCAGCGCGACACTGCGAGGCAATTGCTCTCGGCCGCGTTGCGAGATCGCGCAGCTGACCCATCGTTGGCTGCCGCTACGTCAGCCCCC
>DATCXG010000219.1:0-2539 GCA_036565945.1 Gemmatimonadaceae bacterium | reverse complement strand
GAGGCCGGGGGGCTCGGGACCAATCCCGCCACCGAGATCCGCGCCGCGCACTGGGAGCGCGACGCGCGAGCGGCGTTCCTCGCCGCGTACGGCGCCGAGGCGGACAGCCCGCTCATCGATCTGTTCGAGATGGAGAAGATGTTCTACGAGCTGGAGTACGAGTTGAACAACCGGCCCGACTGGGTGTGGGTACCGCTGCGCGCCATAGCGCGCCTCTTCTGAGGCACGCTTAGATGCGAGTCTGGCCAGGCAATCCTTATCCGCTGGGCGCCACGTGGGATGGCGAAGGCGTGAACTTCGCGATCTTCTCCGAGAACGCCACGGGCGTGGAGCTCTGTCTCTTCGCCGGTCCCAACGATGCGGTGGAGTCCACGCGCATCAGTCTGCGCGAGCGCAACGACCAGATCTGGCACTGCTATCTACCCGACGCGCGGCCCGGGCAGCTCTACGGCTACCGCATGCTCGGGCCGTACCAGCCGGAGAAGGGTCACCGCTTCAACCCCAACTGCCTGCTCATCGATCCCTACGCCAAGGCGATCAGCGGCACGATCAACTGGCGCGACACGCTGTTCGGCTACGACGTCGGCAGCCCGCGCGGCGATCTCGAGATGAGCCTGCGGAACAGCGCCGCCGACATGCCCAAGTGCGTGGTCGTGGACTCCGCATTCACCTGGACCGGCGACCGGAGCCCGCGCACTCCGTGGAACCAGACGGTGATCTACGAATGCCACGTGAAGGGGATGACCCAGCTGCACCCGGGCGTCCCCGACCACGTACGCGGTACCTATCTGGGCCTGGGCGCGGACCCGGTGATCGAGCACCTGCTCTCGCTCGGCGTGACCGCGGTGGAGCTGCTGCCGGTGCACCACTTCGCGGTGGAGCGCCACCTGGCGGAGATCGGGCTCACCAACTACTGGGGCTACAACTCCATCGGCTTCTTCGCGCCCGATGTGCGCTATTCCAGCGGCGGGCTGGGTCAGCAGGTGGGCGAGTTCAAGTCGATGGTCAAGACGCTCCACTCGGCGGGGATCGAGGTGATCCTCGACGTCGTCTACAACCACACCGCCGAGGGGAACCACCTCGGTCCCACGCTCTCGCTGCGCGGGATCGACAACGCGGCGTACTACCGGCTCGATCCCGGCAACCCGCGCTACTACGTCGACTTCACCGGCTGCGGGAACTCGCTCAACATGCAGCACCAGCGGACCATCCAGCTGATCATGGATTCGCTCAGGTACTGGGTGAGCGAGATGCACGTGGATGGCTTCCGCTTCGACCTGGCGCCCGCGCTCGCCCGCGAGCTGTACGAGGTGAACCGGCTCGGCACCTTCTTCGACATAATCCATCAGGACCCCATCCTCTCGCGCGTGAAGCTGATAGCGGAGCCGTGGGACATCGGGCCCGGCGGCTACCAGGTGGGGAACTTCCCGATGGGATGGGCCGAGTGGAATGGGAAGTACAGAGATGACATGCGTCGCTTCTGGAGGGGGGATGCGGGGATGGTGAACGACGTGGCCTCGCGCCTCTCGGGGAGCAGCGACATCTACCAGTGGAGCAACCGCACCCAGTACGCGAGCGTGAACTTCATCACCGCGCACGACGGCTTCACCCTGGATGACCTCGTGAGCTACGAGCAGAAGCACAACGAGGCCAACGGGGAGCTGAATCGCGACGGCACCGACGCCAACTACGGCCGCAACTGGGGTGTGGAGGGCCCGTCGGACGATCCGAAGATACTGCGCCGGCGCGACCGCTCGAAGCGGAACTTCCTCGCGACGCTCGCCTTCTCGCAGGGCGTGCCGATGCTCTCGCACGGCGATGAGATGGGTCGCACGCAGCACGGGAACAACAACGCTTACGCACAGGACAATCCCACGAGCTGGGTGGACTGGCGCCTGAGCGAGCGGGACAAGCAGTTGCTCGAGTTCACGAGACACGTGTTCGCGCTGCGGAAGGCGAACCCAGTTCTGCGCAGGCGCGGCTTCTTCCGAGGCATGGTGGTGAACGCCCTCGGCGCCAAGGATCTCTCCTGGCGGCGTCCCGATGGCGCGGAGATGACGGATGCAGATTGGCGCGACGACAACCTGCACGCGCTCGGGATGCTCATCCACGGTGAAGCCGCCGATGAGGTGGACAGTCGCGGCCATCCGGTGAGGGGCGACACGCTGCTCCTGCTGGTGAACAATCGCGAGGGCACGCAGTCATTCACTCTGCCCGAGCTGGTTGCGCCGGGTGAGTGGGTGGAGGTGGTGAATACAGCGGCCGATCGCGGACATGCGCTCGGCACGATGGGTGCAACGCTCGCGCCCTTCTCGCTGGTGCTCCTGCGCTACGTTGCGGCAGTGGCGGAGGCGCCCACGACATCGGCGGCGGAGAGCTATCGACCGGAGAGCGGCACTGGAGGAGGTGAATGACGGAGAGTCGGGATACGGAGCTGCTTCTTCGCGGCGAGAGCGCGAATCCGCACGCGCTCCTCGGCGCGCATCCGGGAGCGGTGGGAGGCGTGCATGGCGTGACGGTGCGGGCGATGCATCCGGAC
>DATCXG010000044.1:0-15111 GCA_036565945.1 Gemmatimonadaceae bacterium | reverse complement strand
TCAGATAATCGATGGGTCCACCTTCCACCTGGCGGCGCGGCGCCTCGAGCCAGTCGCCCCAGAAACCCTGCCCGCTCGCCACTCGCACCACGCGACTCACGATGTTTCTCCTGGATGGGAATGCCTGAGGTTGTTAGCTCTGCTCTCGCTTCTACCCCGTACCGTGCAGCTCACGACGATTCTCCCAGATGTGGTGGGAGAACGAACGGCCCGAGGTGAGGCCCGGGGTTGTGAAGCGACGCGGCCAGCGCCATCGCCAGAACCTCGCGAGTATCCTCGGGATACACGATCGCATCGATGTAACCGCGCGCTCCGGCGTATCGGGCATCGAGTTGCTGCTCGTAGTCTGCGCGCATCTCCTCGATCGCCTCGCGCACCTCGGCTGGTGGCGTGCCGCCGCTCTGGCGCGCCTGCTCGATGGCGGGGCCATGCACGGCCTGCACGGCTGACTCGCCTTCCATGACACCCATCCGACCAGTGGGCCAGCTGAATATGAAATCGGGATCGAAGCCCTGACCAGCCATGGCGTAGTAGCCGGCGCCAGAGGCGTGGTTCACGGTGAGCACGAGCTTGGGCACCGTGGCTGTCGCCATGGCTTCCACGAACCGTGCACCAGCTCGGATGATGCCCTCGTGTTCTGCCTCGGGCCCAACCATGAACCCCGACACGTCCTGCACGAAGAGGAGAGGCAGCCGTTCGCGGTCGCAACGATCTATGAAGTAGGCCACCTTCTCCGCGCTCTCCGCGTACACTATCCCGCCGAACCGTGGCCGCTCACCGCTGCGCCCCTTGATCAGGCCTCGCTGGTTGGCGATGACTCCAATCGGGGTGCCGGCGATCGCCGCGTCCGCGCAGATCATCTCGCGAGCAAGGTTGGGCTGGAACTCGTCGATCTGCGCCCCATCGACTATCGCGCGTAGGACGGCGTGCATGTCGTACGACATGCGATGATCGGAAGGAAGGATGTCGTACAGCACTTCGGGATCCATGGCCGGAGGCTCCGCACCAGTGGCCACGTGTTCAGGGAGGCTCTGTACGTCCGGGTGGTCCTGCGTCCCGTTCCCCCGGAGACCATCAGCGCGCTTGGAGCAGGCCCCCCCCAACCGCTGAACGAGGGACCGGAGCTTCTCGAGGCACTCAGCGTCGTCCTTCACGCTGTAGTGCGCTACGCCCGAGATCTCCGTGTGGGTTCTGGCGCCGCCGAGGGACTCGGCGTCGATCACCTGGCCGGTGGCTCCCTTCACGAGGTTGGGGCCGCCCAGTCCCATGAAGGACGTGCCTTCCACCATGAGGATCACGTCGGAGAGCGCCGGTAGATACGCACCGCCAGCGATGCACGGTCCCATGACGGCGGCGAGCTGTGGGACGCGCAGATACCGCCGCATGATCGAATTGTAGTAGAAGATGCGGCTGGCTCCGTACTTCCCCGGGAAGACGCCACCCTGGTAGGGGAGGTTCACGCCGGCCGAGTCGACCAGGTATATGATCGGGATCCGGCAACGCATCGCAATCTCCTGGGCGCGCAGGATCTTCCGGATCGTCTCGGGCCACCACGAGCCGGCCTTCACCGTTGCGTCGTTGGCCACGATCACCACCTCGCGGCCGTGAACCAGGCCGATTCCCGTCACCACTCCGGCCGATGGCGCCTGCCCGTCGTACTGGTCATGGGCCACCAGCAGACCGACTTCGAGAAAGCGCGTGCCGGCGTCGCACAGGGCTGTCACGCGCTCGCGGGCAGTGAGCTTGCCCTGCCGATGCTGGCGCTCGATGCGCGCGGCGCCCCCGCCCTCTCGCAGGCGCTCCTCGAGAGAGCGCAACTCTCTCGAGAGCTCGCGCAGCCGCGAGTGCGAGCTCACGCTTCCTGCTGCTGCCGCTCGGCGAACCACGCCGTGATGTAATCCACCAGGTCGGCAGTGGAAGTGCCCGGGCCGAACAGCTCCCCGATCCCTTGCTTGCGCAGCGACTCGATGTCCTCCTTCGGGATGATCCCGCCACCGGTGATGAGGATGTCGTCGCGTCCCGACTGGTGCAGCAGCTCGCGTATGCGCGGGAAGAGGGTCATGTGTGCTCCGCTCAGGATCGAGAGGCCGACGACGTCGACATCCTCCTGGATGGCGGCACTCGCGATCATCTCCGGGGTCTGGTGCAGCCCTGTGTAGATGACTTCCATGCCCGCATCGCGGAGTGCGGCAGCTACCACCTTGGCTCCGCGATCGTGGCCGTCGAGTCCTGGTTTGGCGATGAGCACGCGAATGGGTCGGGGCATCACTGGAACGTTAGGGTGTGTATGAGAGCGATCATCCGGGAATTCTACTGCCGATGGGGTGGCCTCGCCAATTCTTCCTTGCGTGCGACGAGGAGCATCTCACTCGACCTGCGGGTGAGCGGACTCGTGGACCATGCATCATACGCCTCGATGGTCACCAGCCCGGCGTTGGCGAAGATGTCGGCCAGTCGAGATGCGGTGTAGAGCCGGATGCGATGATCTCGCTCGCCGGATGATTGCTGGCCGCTCCACTCGGCGCGAATCGTGAGAACGCCGGACAGCGGGTCGAAGGTACGTTCGTGCCCTATCATGGATCCGTCGCCCGATCGCCACCAGTCGCGCTCCAGGAAGCCGGCCATGATGCCATCGCGACTGCCGCCGTGCCACACCAGTGTGCCGCCCGGACGCAGTACGCGCGCGAACTCGCTTATCACGCGGACGTCGTCCTTCGGGTCGAGAAAGAATCCGAAGGACGTGAAGAGATTGACCACTGCATCGAAGCGGCCGGTCCAGCGTGCGGGGAGCCGGCGCATGTCGCCCTGCACGTAGCGGAGCCGGCGCCCTGTCCCGCTCTCGCGTGCGCGCCGCAGCAGGTAATTCGAGTAATCCAGCCCGGTGGCATCGTAGCCGGCCTCGGCCAGCAGGTGCGTGTGCCTACCCTGGCCGCATGGTACGTCGAGCACCTTCGCGCCGAGCGGAAGTGAGAGTATCTCGACGAGGCGCGCTACCTCATGCCGATCGCGTTCCGGCGTGAACAGGGGATCGTACTCAGCGAGGTATCGCTCGTCGAAGTACGACTCCCACCATTCGTCGGTGTGCTTCCCAGCGGCTTTCGGCGTCAGAAGAAGACCGGTTCGCGGTAGGCCCCGAACACGTCCTCCATCGCGGCTCGGATCTCATACAGTGTAGCGTCCGCGCGCGCGGCATCGAGGATGAATGGGATCAGGTTGGCGTCGCTGCGCGCTGCTTCGCGCAAGGCGTCGATCGAGCGCCGCCAGCGATCGGCATCCCTGGTGGCACGCAGGTGAGCCAGACGCTCGCGCTGCCCGCGCTCGGTGCCCTCATCCACCTTCAGCAGTGGAATCGTCAACTCCGGTTCATCGGTCACCAGCTCGTTGACGCCCACCACCACCTTCCGGTGCTGCTCGACTTCCCATTGCTGCCGTGCCGCCGATGCCGCAATCCGTCGCTGCAGCCATCCAGTCTCCAGCGCGGACACGACGCCGCCGGCCTGTTCGATCTCGCCGAACAGTTCCTCGGCCTCGCGCTCGATCTTGTCGGTGAGAGCCTCGACGTAGTACGAGCCGCCCAGCGGATCGATCACGTTGGGTATGCCAGTCTCGAAGGCGAGCACCTGCTGGGTGCGCAGCGCCACCTGCACCGCCTGCTCGGTGGGGAGCGCGAGCGTCTCGTCCATGGAGTTGGTGTGCAGCGACTGGGTGCCACCGAGTACCGCCGCCAGCGCCTGGTATGCGACGCGAACGACGTTGTTCATCGGCTGCTGGGCAGTGAGCGTGACGCCCGCAGTCTGCGAGTGAAAGCGCATCATCCACGACCGCGGGTCCCGAGCGCCGAACCGCTCCTTCATGTGGCGCGCCCAGATGCGGCGCGCCGCGCGCAGCTTGGCCACTTCCTCGACGACATCGTTGTGGATGTCCCAGAAGAACGACAGGCGGGGAGCGAAATCGTCCACAGCGAGCCCTCGCGCGATGCCGCGCTCCACGTACGTGAAGCCGTCGGCCAGCGTGAAAGCCAGCTCCTGCACGGCCGTGGAGCCCGCCTCACGGATGTGGTAGCCCGAGATGGAGATGGTATTCCAGTGCGGCGCGTGCTCGGCCGACCAGGCGAATCCATCGATTATGAGACGCAGCGCTGGCTCTATGGGATAGACCCAGGCGTGCTGCGCCATGTACTCCTTCAGTATGTCGTTCTGGATCGTGCCACGAAGCTGCTCCGATTTCACTCCCTGTCGTTCCGCCGCGGCGATGAAAAAGCAGTAGATGATCAGCGCGGGGCCGTTGATGGTCATGGAGACCGACACCTTGTCGAGGGGGATTCCCTCGAAGAGCGCCTCCATGTCGGCCGTGCTGGAGATGGCGACACCGCACTTCCCCACCTCACCCTCGGAGCGCGGGTGGTCGGAGTCGTAGCCCATCAGCGTGGGGAAGTCGAAGGCTACCGAGAGCCCGGTCTGCCCATGATCGAGAAGGTACTTGTAGCGTTCGTTGGTGTCGCGCGCGCTCCCGAATCCCGCGAACTGGCGCATCGTCCAGAGGCGGCCGCGGTATCCCGTGGCGTGGACGCCGCGCGTGAACGGGTAGCTCCCCGGAACACCGAGAGCCTCGGGGTCGAGCGCCGCGGTGTCGAGCTGGGTGTAGAGCGGCTCCACCTCGCCGGCCGAGTTCGTGAAGCCGATGTCGCGTTTCGCACCCGCCTTGTAGCGTGCACGCCATTCAGCTACCTCGGCGCGCAATCGCTCGAGCTCGGCGCGCTGTTCGCGCACCACGCGGTCCATCTCACGTGTAGGTGTCATTCTCTCCTCCATGGGATCGTCACCGCGATTCGCGGGCAATGAGCCCCGCGCTCCGCTCCAGGAGTGCCGCGGCGGCCGCGAATGGAGTCAGCGTCCCATCCTCGATGGCGGAGATCCGCTCATCGAGCCAGGCGTTGGTCTCCTCATCACCCCATAGGCGCTCACGCACGCGTCGTTCGACTACCTCGACCACGCGTTCGCGGAGTCGTTGACGGCGCCGTGAACGCAGAACTCCACTCCGCTCAAGATAATCAAAGTGCCGGTCGAAGGCTGTCACGAGAGCCTCGACGCCCTCACCGCGCTCTGCCATGGTGGCCAGCACGGGAGGAGTCCAGCGCTCGGCATCATCGCGCGCCGCAGCATTACGGGCAGCGTAGGCGGGGTTGCGGATCGCCCTCGTCGAGCCCCCGTGGTGGGCCGGTACGTGGCGGTCTGCCTGACCCATACGCAGCCCGAGGGTGATCTCGATCTCGTGGTGCAATCGGTCGGCGCCCGGGCGGTCGGCCTTGTTGATCACGAAGACATCCGCGATCTCCATCAGACCGGCCTTCATGGTCTGGATGGCATCCCCCGATTCCGGGACGAGAACCACCGCGGTAGTATCGGCTATGCGGGCGATGTCGAGCTCACTCTGGCCCACTCCCACGGTCTCGATCAGCACCCTGTCGAAACCGAAGGCGTCGAGCACGTCGGCCACCTCGCGGGTGGACGCGGCCAGGCCGCCGAGCGATCCGCGGGTGCCCATTGACCGGATGAAGATGCCGGGGTCCAGCGCGATGCCTTCCATGCGAATGCGGTCGCCCAGCAGCGCGCCGCCCGTGAATGGCGAGGTTGGGTCCACCGCAACTATCCCGACGGTGAGTCCCGCTGCGCGCCATCGCGTGGCCAGGTGCGTACCGAGGGTGCTCTTCCCCGCCCCGGGCGGTCCGGTGAGCCCGATGCGGCGCGCGCGCCCCAGACGCGGGTGCAGGCGTGCCAGGATGGCTTCGAAGCCGGGACGGTGGTTCTCTACGATGCTCACTGCACGCGCCAGCGCCGCTGGCACGCGAGCATCGAAGCTCGCCAGGAGCTGCTCGTGCATGAAAGGTGACGTGGAGGATGCGGGCATCAGCGCAATCGGCGATAGCCGCGGAGCGGCTGGGAGAGCAGGTGCCACGGGATCAGCAGTAGAAAGGCGAACAGACATATGGTGGTCACGACCGTCGCCACCAGTACGTACACGTTGCGGTCGGCCAGGTACACGATGGCTCCGACAATGGCCAGCACACCTGTCATGAGGCAGAGAGCGATCCGGCGGGTCTGCCCGGCCAGGAAGCGCTGCATCTCCAGCACATCGCGTGGATGCGCACGTACTCGCAACTCATCGCGACCCGCGCGGCGGAGAATATCGCGCAGCTCGCGCGCGATGCCGGAGATCTGTGTGAGAGCGTCCTGCATCCGGTCGCGCGGATCACCTGTGACCGCTGACGCCAGCAGGCGGGCGCCCATGGACTTGAGTATGGGAGATGCGAACTGCACGCTGTTGAAATTCTGGTCGTAGCGCACGCCGATTCCCTCGGCCAACGCCGCCGCTCTCCCGAGATACACGAACTCGCTGGGCAGAACGATCGGCCAGCGGTAGAAGGTGGATAGCACCTCGTGCACGATCCGCTGTACCTGACGGGGCCTGGCATCGGGGGTGAAGGCGATCGCCATGAGGGCGCGCGCAGCATCTCTCACAGTGCCGCGGTCCACCTCGGGATCCAGCAGTCCCAGGTCGTAGAAGCCTGCCACCACACCGTCCACGTCCCGCCGAACGGCTGCGAGGATGGTCTGGATCAACGCCACGCGCGTCTCCTGTTCCACTCGTACAACCATGCCGAAGTCCAGAAGCACCAGCGTTCCGTCCGGGGCTACGAGGAGATTGCCCGGGTGCGGATCGGCGTGGAAGAGGCCGTCGACCAGCATCATCTGCGCGTACGCCTGGACGAGGGTCTCGAGCAGTACCGGGAGAGATATCTCCCCGGACCTGATCCGCTCCTGCAGGCGGTCGATCTTGGTTCCCTCCATGTACTGGAGGACGAGCACTCGGCGCGAGGTGAGGCCCTCAATCACCTCGGGCACGGCCACGCGGTCGTCGCCCGCGAAGTTGGCCCTGATCTGTTGGGCGTTGCGGGCCTCCTCCCGGAAATCCATCTCCTCGTCTATGCGCCGGGCGAATTCGCTCACGATGGTGGTGATGGCGCGCGTGTGGTGATTCGGGAAGAGCACGTTGACGAAGAACAGAATCCGGAACGCCACAGCCAGATCCACCGCGACCAGCTCCTCCACTCCCGGCCTCAGCACCTTCACCACTACCTCGCGATCGCCCAGCGTGGCGCGGTGTACCTGGCCCAGCGACGCCGCGGCCAGCGGCTCGGGCTCGAACCGGTCGAAGATCTCGCGCACGGGCCGTCCCAGCTCGCGCACGATAACAGCCTCGATAATGCTCGACGGTAGTGGAGGCACCCGATCGGTGAGCCGCCCGACCTCGCTCAGATACGGCTCCGGGAGAATGTCTGCTCGCGACGCGAAGACCTGGGCGAGCTTGATGAACGTCGGACCCAGGGCAGCCACTATGCCCGTCAGTTTCTCTGCCCGCCGCCGATGCTCCTCGACGCTCACGCTTCGGCGGCCACCCACGAGAATCCACCGCCGCCGGTCACGGAAGAACGTGACTATGAATGGAAAGAGTCGCCAGAAAACGTAGAACGCCCGCACCTCAGCGTACCCGCTGCAGGTCGACGGTCCGCGAGCTGGACGCGCGCTGCACGAGCACCCTCAGGAGACGCGCGGGCTCGGCGGCTATGATGGTGAGCTCGAGGTCGCCCAGACGGAAGCGCTCGCCGAGCGCCGGGATGCGGCCGATGGATCTCACCACCACGCCTCCGAGCGACTGGACGCCGCCGTGCGCGTCGGCACTCAACTCGACTCCGAAGCGGCGCGCCACGTCGTCCAGCGCGGTGGATGCATCGATCACGGCGGCGTCCGCGTCGCCGCCGGTGGGCACCGCCGGTAGCACTGGGTCATCGTGCTCGTCGCGGATGTCGCCAACCAATTCCTCCAGCACGTCCTCGAGGGTCACGATGCCGGCAGTGCCGCCGAACTCATCTAGCACCACGGCCATGTGCTGCTGCCCGCGCAACATCTCGAAGAGCATCTCGCTGCACCGCTTCGTGGCTGGTGCATGCACGACATTGTGAACGAAAGGCCGCTGCTCGCCTCCGGTCCTGAGCACATCGAAGACGTGAACCATGCCGATGATCTCGTCCAGCGAGTCGCGGTAGATGGGAACGCGACTGTAGCCCGATCTCGCGATGGCACGAGCCATCTCCGCGGGCGGCGTGGCTGCGTCGATCGCGAAGACGTCGGTGCGAGTGGTCATCACGTCACGTAGCACTTTCTCTCCGAACTCGACCACACCAGTGATGATATCGATCTCCTCCGGTTCGCCGATTCCCTCCAGCTCCCCCTCGCGCAGCAGATCCTGGATACCTTCGCTCGCCGACTCGGTGGTGCCGCCCCGGTGATGTATCGCCTTCCCTGCCATTCGATCCGCGATGCGCAGCACGGGGCCCAGGACGAAGGCCGCGGCGTGGAGCGGAGGGAGAAGTATCGGGATGAGGCGCGGAGTCCAGCGTCGCGCTATGGCACGCGGGACCAGCTGGCCCACGAGCAGGAATGCCGCCGCACTGGCCACGATCCCCAGAGCAAAAACCAATGGCCGATTGCTGGCACTCGTGCCCAGTACCGCGCCGGCCAGCGCCACCACGATCGCGGTGCCGGTGCCGGCAGCGAGCAGGAGGCGTTGCGGCTGGTCCAGGTAGGCGTTTGTCATCGAGCCACCCAGCTGCCGTTCGGCCCAGTGCCGTAGCCAGATCCGGCTCACCGAACGCACCGCCGTGGCGGCGGCGGTGAGCCATGCCACGAGTAGAAGTGCGATGAGCAGCAGGGCTATCAGGAGCCAACTCACGAGCCACTCTCCGCCAGAGCTTCGAGGCGCTCGAAGTACACACGGTCCACGCGCCGCCGTATCACTCGTTCCACCACCACGCGGTATCCATCGAGCTGGAGCTCCTGACCTGCCCTCGGCACGTGCCCCACCAGCTCGAAGATCAGGCCGCCCACGGTGCTCACGTCGTCGCGCTCCAGAGGGAGGCCGAGCAGGTCGGAGAGGTCGTCCAGCGGGACGCGCCCCGAAACCCAGAAACGCTTTCCCTCCTCGACTTCCACTGGCGGCTCCTCCTGATCGTACTCATCGCGAATGTCGCCCACGATCTCCTCGAGGATGTCCTCGATGGTGATCAGACCGGCGGTGCCACCGAATTCGTCGACTACTACTGCCAGGTGGTTGCCCGACGCTTTGAAGTCGCGCAGCTGGATGTCGATTGGCTTGCTTTCCGGGATGAATGCGGCCGGCCGCACCAGGGATTGCCAGCCCGCAGCGGGCTCGTGATCCACGATCACGCTCGGGAGCAGGTCCTTGGCAAAGAGGACGCCGGTGATGCGGTCGAGGGTCTCGTCGTACACGGGTAGGCGCGCGTGCTGCGAGCTCCTGACCCGGTCGAGCACCTCTGACCATGGGGTGGCGCGCTCGATACCGAGGATGTCCACGCGGGGCATCATTATCTCGTGCACCTCAGTGTCACCCAGCGAGAAGATGCGATGCAGGATGGCGCGCTGATCGGGGGGCACATCGCGCTCCACTCGCATGACCTGGCGGAACTGCTCAGCCGTAGCGTCGCGGTCCGCATCGCTGGCCTGTGCGGGTGGCAGCATTCCGCGAAGCGACCGATCGATCCTGGCGCCCAGGGTCACGATGGGTCGCATGACGGCCTCCATCCATCGCACCGCGACTCGCAGCCTCGCGAGAGCGCGAGCGCCGAGAGCGTCGCCAGCCGCGCGCGGTAGGACATCGCCTGCCAGGACGATCACCAGAACCAGGGCAATGGCGCCGAGCGACGCCCAGCGCACGGTGAGGCTCGCGAGGCCGATGGCGAGCGCGCCAGATGCTCCCGCTATCAGGTGCGCGATGAGCCGAGCCATGGATAGCGAGCGGTGCGTGACATTGCGCAATCCGCCGGTGGGCGCCTCCGATCCGACGACTCGAAGCGCGCTGGTGGAGAGGAGCGCGCCGTCGGCTGCGGAAGCGAGCGCTCCGGCGCCGAGCGCGAGGGCGAATACGAGTAAGGCGGGGAGATTCATGCGCGGCCGTCCAGCAGGTCGTCGAGCACGCGCGCGAGGATGCGCTCCTGCCGCCGCCACATCGGTGACCTGGTACGTTCCTCCTCGGAGCCGTCGGGATGCGAGTATCCGAGCACATGAAGGGTCCCATGCACGACCAGCCGCGCAAGCTCTTCACGCACCGGCACCCCCAGGCGCCGCGCTTGTTCGCGCGCCACATCGGGGGCTATGTAGATATCGCCGGTCACGGGTGAACGTGGCGCGCGAGAGAGTTCGAAGGAGATCACGTCGGTGGCCCCATGGTGGCCGAGATGTTTGCGGTTGAGCGCTGCTATCGTCCCATTCGACACGAAGGCGATTGACAGCTCTGCATTTCGCACGCGCTCGGCGATGAACACGGCGCGCGCGATTCGCGCCACGCGTGCTCGAGAGAGTGGGATGCGGCCGCTCTCCACCGCTACGTCCACGTCTACCGTCATACCTGCACGAACTCTGAAGTCACGCCTCCACTGGATGCGGGGTAGTCTATGCGGCTGTGATACATACCTACCAGCATGCGCTCGAACTGGATCTTGATGATATCGAGATGGCGGAGTGTGAGTGGTGCATCGCGTAGCTGTCCCTGTTCCATGCGCTGTCGCACTATATGGTCGATGACCTCGCGGATACGTGTCGGCGCGGGATCCTGCAATACCCGGACTGCCGCCTCCACCCCGTCGGCCAGCATGCAGATCGCGGTCTCCGCGGACTGCGGAATCGGACCGGGGTACGAGTATTCGGCAGCGTTGGACGGAGGGCCGCCGTCGCGCTCCCTGGCCTTCTCGAGGAAGTAGATGATTGGCGAGGTGCCATGGTGTTGCGGTATGAACGCGGCGATGGTCGCCGGGATGTGGTATTCCGCCGCCAGTTCCATCCCTTCGCGCACGTGGTTCCGGATGATGGACGCGCTCGTACCGGGTTTGAGCTTGTCGTGCGGGTTGCGGCCTCCCGCCTGATTCTCCACGAAATATTGCGGCTTCTTCAGCTTCCCTATGTCGTGGTAGTACGTCCCCACACGTCCGAGCAGGCCATTCGCGCCGATCGCGGTGCACGCTCCTTCCACGAGATTCGCCATGGCGATCGTGTGTGCGTACGTGCCGGGCGCCTCGAGACTGAGCCTCCGGAGGAGGGGCCTGTTCAGATCGGAGTACTCGATCAGAGTGAGGTGCGTGGTGATACCCGTGAAGTGCTCGGCCAGTGGAACGAGGAACATGGCGAAGACCACCGAAACCACCGCGTTGGCGATGCCGAGACCGGCACTTGTCGCGATGGCAGTCGTGCCCCAACCCAGGGTGAGCCCCAGTGCGAGTGCCGCGCAGATGTAGGCGACTCCGATGGTGATGACGTACTGGTACGACTGCTCGCGCTTGAGGATCGTGCGTACGCTCAGCGCCGCCGCCGCGCCGCCCACCAGATTGATGAACAGAGCGTTCGTACCCCGGTATACGCTCTGGCCTCCCACGAGCACGGCCAGTATCATCGCCGCGATCATGCTTATTCGTGGGTCGAACAGCACGCTGAAGATGATCGCGGCCAGCGCTACCGGCACGAGCTCCGGATGCACCGGGTGCCATTGCGCGGCCAGCGCCGCGGCGCCGAGCACCAGCAGGTAGACGGCAGCGAACAGGCTGAGCGATCTGAACGAGCGATAGAGCTGAGGCCTGAAGATCACCATGGCGATGCCGAAGATCGCCAGGAGGAGTGCGTTGTACGCCACACTACCCACCACTCGTCCCACTGCCTGCTGCCCGCTCGCCCTGCTCTGCATCGCATCGTGCAGTGCGCGCATCTTGTCGAACTCGGCGCGCCCGACCACCTCGTGCTCCCCCACTACCTTCTCGCCGGCGCGTACCCTGTAGCGATTCACGTCCACTGAATTGCGCAGCTCCTGGCGGCGCTGCTCCGTGGCGGCCCTGTCGGGGATTATCGTGGGATGGAAGAAGCTGCTGAGCAGCTTGAGGTAGAGCCCCTCGGCCACGGATGAATTGCGGTCGGGCTGCATGGCGTGTGCGCGCGTGAGAAGCGAGCCGAAGGTGAGGAGGCTGTCCACGAGGGTGCTTCGCTCCTCGCTCCCTCGTCGTACTATCACCTCGCCACGCGTTTCCTCTATGGCGCTACCGGCCACGATGCCACTCGAGAGCCATCGCGCGAAGACGCGACGGACGGCGTCCTCGACGGCTCGTCGGCGCGCCGAGACTGCCAGGTATTCGGACTCGGCCCTGGTCAGGGAGACCCCGACGGCCGTGGCCACCTGCTGGATCGCCGTGCTCACCGCCGCCGCGGACTGTCTGGCTGTCGATTCTCGTTCGGATCGCTCGGCGGCGCTGGCCAGCGAATCCATGAACGTGCGGAGCTGGCGCTGCGAGGAATCGAGCGCTGCTGGTGAATAGTCGAAGATCGGCTTGGTGGAGCGGGCCAGCTCGTCGCGCTCCTTGGCCAGATCCTCGTTGGACTTCGGCACCGTGAACTCGAACGGCGCTATGACGTTCTTGGTGGCGACGGAGCCTACCTCGAAGATCGGCGAGTCCACCGCCGGCGCGTTGGGGAAGAGCAGATACGTGACCACCGCTAGCGCGAGCAACAGCCCGACGCGCGCGCAATGATAGGCGACCTGGTCGAGTCGCCGCGGCGGCTCCTCCTCCGTGGCCGCCAGGTCGAGCTGCGCTCGCGTGGACATCTGCTACTCGGTCCCCGTGCCCGCGTCGCGAGCGTAGGCTTTGATGATCTCGCGGACCAGGCGATGCCGTATGACGTCCGACTCGGTGAGATACTGGAACCCGATGCCTTCCACGCCGCGAAGGATGCGCTCGATCTCGATGAGACCGGACTGCTCGCGCGTGGGAAGATCGATCTGGGTCTTGTCGCCCGTTATCACAGCCTTGGAATTCACGCCCAGGCGAGTGAGGAACATCTTCATCTGCGCACTGGTCGCGTTCTGTGACTCGTCGAGAATGACGAACGCGTCAGCAAGCGTGCGGCCGCGCATGTATGCCAGGGGCGCGATCTCGATGGTGCGCGTCTCGAGTGCTTTCTGCACCCGCTCGGGTGGCATCATGTCGTCGAGTGCATCGTAGAGCGGACGCAGGTATGGATCCACCTTGGCCTGGAGATCTCCGGGGAGGAACCCGAGGCTCTCGCCAGCTTCCACCGCGGGCCGTGCCAGGATGATGCGCCGCACTCTCTTGCGCGCCAGCGCCTCCACAGCCATCGCGACCGCGAGATAGGTCTTGCCTGTTCCGGCCGGACCGATCCCAACAACGATGTCGTTGTCCGAGATGCACTGCATATACGCGGCCTGACCCGGCGTCTTCGGCTGAACTATCTTGCGCGTCCCGGGGAGCACGATGCGCTGTTCGCCATGGACTCCCGCGCCGCCGTTGCCGTTGCCGTCTCCGTCGACCGTGGAGGTCTCCTCGCTCATGCGCATCACGTCGTCAGGCGTGATCGGCATGAGCTGGCGCGCCGTGTCGACCATTCGCTGCGCGAGTGGAGTGGCGCGCTCCACCGATCCCGATGAACCCGAGAGCGTGAGCGCATCGCCACGGAGTGAAACCTTCGCGCCGGTGAGTCGGGCGAGCTCGATGAGGTTGGCATCATTGACGCCGGCGAGGGAGAGCATGTCGGCCCCCTCGGTATTCAACTTATGCGTGACAGTCCCGTCACTCACTTCTCTGTACTCCTGGTGTCTCTATCCTGGATGCAGACGTGCAGGTCATGCAGTTCGTGCTCTGGCACAGCGCTGGGCGCGCCCTCGAACAGAGCGCTTGCCTGCGTGGTTTTCGGGAACGCGATCACGTCGCGCAACGAGCCTGCACCAGATAGCAGCATCGCGATCCGGTCGAATCCCAGCGCGATCCCGCCATGTGGCGGTGCCCCTGCGCGCAGTCCCTCGAGCAGGAATCCGAATCGCTGCTGCGCCGTTTCCTCCGCGATACCCAGCAGCCCGAATACGCGCCGCTGGAGCTCAGGGTCGCTTATGCGCATGCTCCCACCCCCGAGCTCCGTTCCGTTGAGCACCACGTCGTAAGCCAGCGCGCGCACCTCGTGCGGCGTGGAGTCCAGAAGCGGGATGTCAGCGGGCATGGGAGCCGTGAACGGGTGATGCACGGCCTGGAGCATCTGGGTGTCCTGGTCCCGCTCGAACATGGGGAAGTCCATCACCCACAGAAATGCCGACACGGCGTCCGGCACGAGCTCCAGCAGGCGCGCCACTTCCTGACGCACGCGGTCGAGGGCGGGGCTCGATGTGTGATCGGGACCAGCCACGAACAACGCGAGGTCGCCGTCGGCCATCTCCAGCTGCTGAGCCGCTCCCGCTCCCAGGAACTTGGCAACAGGACCGGCCAGCTCGCCGTGCTCGCGCTTGAGGCGCAGCAGACCGCTGGCGCCGGCGCCGCGGGCCAACTGCTCCAGCGAGTCCACCTGTTTGCGTGAGAGCGCGGCGCCGCCCGGCACACGGATGCCACGCACCCGACCACCCGCTTCGAGCGCCGCGCGCGTGATGCCGAAGTCGCTGCCTCGGAAGACTTCGCTGGCGTCGAAGATCTCCAGTCCGTAACGAACATCGGGACGGTCGCACCCGTAACGCTCGATCGCCTCTCTGTACGTGATGCGCGGGAATGGAATCGTGATTTCGTGGCCGCCCTCAGCCCATAGCTCCTTGAGCAGAACCTCGGTGATGCCGAGGATGTCTTCGGGCCCCACGAACGAAGCCTCCACGTCGATCTGCGTGAACTCCGGCTGGCGGTCCGATCGGAGGTCCTCGTCACGGAAGCACCGGGCTATCTGGAAGTAGCGGTCGAAGCCCGAAACCATCAGGAGCTGTTTGTAGAGCTGCGGAGACTGCGGTAGCGCGTAGAACTCGCCGGGGTGTACGCGGCTCGGTACCAGGTAGTCGCGCGCACCCTCAGGCGTTGGCTTCGTGAGAATCGGTGTCTCGATCTCCAGGAAGCCGTGCTTGCTCAGGTAGCGCCGGGCCACCTGCAGAAGCCTGTGGCGGAGCTCCAGGTTGCGCTGCAGCTCCGGGCGACGCAGGTCGAGGTAACGATGCCGCAGCCGCTGCTCCTCAGCC
>DATCXG010000218.1:0-2179 GCA_036565945.1 Gemmatimonadaceae bacterium | reverse complement strand
CAAGCGCGATCGCGCCGCCGATCACGATCCCCAGGCCCCCCAGAAGCACGCCCTGTCGTACGACGAGCCATACCACATCCCGCGTGCGCGCGCCCAGAGCGATGCGTACACCCATCTCGTGCGACCGCTGCACCACGTTGTAGGCTATCACGCCGTAGAGGCCGATGGTTGCGAGCACCAGCGCCAGCGATCCGAACACGACGAACATCGTGGCTCCCAGCTTCCACGAGCGCATCTGCGGGCCAATCACCTCGGTGAATGGTGTGACGGTCACGTACGAAGCACCGGGCATCAGCCGCTGGAGCCGCCGCCGAACCGCATCGGCCTGGAGTGACGCTTCACCTACCGTGCGTACGAGCAGCCCGGTCTGCTGTGGGTGGAACTGCGCGGACGACAGGTAATAGTACAGCCCCGGATCATCGCTCAAGCTGTTGCTCTTGATGTCCTCGGCGACTCCCACGACGTACGTGCACGGCACGGTATCGGCGTTGACCCGAACGCACTTTCCCAGCGCGTCCTCGCGCGGCCAGAGAGTCTTCGCCATGGAGCTACTCACCACCATCGCGCCCGGCGCTCCAGCCACGTCAGCCGGCTCGATGCCGCGGCCGCGTAGGATGCGTGTCCCCATGGTCGCGAAATAGTCCGGCGTCACGGCGTTGAGGCTGAACTGCCCGAGACGACTCACGGAGTCGATGCCGGCCACGTAGAGCCCCACGCCCCACTCGCTCCAGAACGGGAGACTGGTGTTGAGCGCCGCGTGCTCCACGCTGGGGATCCCCTGCGCGGTCTCCAGGAGTTGCTGGCGTAAGGTCACAGCCTGTACGCTGTCGAGATCCACCCCGCGCATGGCCAGTTCCACCACCAGCACCCGATCCACGTCGTAGCCAAGCCGGAGGTTCTGGACGTTGCGCAGGCTCCGCACGAAGAGACCGGCACCCACTAGCAGCACCACCGAGAGCGCACCCTGCATCACGAGCAGTGCCACTCGCGAGCGTGATTTGTGGATGGTGCCCTCCCGCGCACCGGCCTTGAGATCGAGCGACAGATCGGCGCGGCCTGCCTGCCAGACAGGTGCGAGCCCGGTGAGAAGGCCCGCTACCAGAACGGCGACTCCGGCAAAGGCGAGGGTCCGCGCATCGCTCACCACCGGAGCTTCGGCGCCTGGAGGAAGGAAGGCCGCCCGCAACGCCGACCCACCCCACTGCGCGACGAGCAGGCCGGCCACCCCGCCCATCAGCGCGAGGACAACGCTCTCGGTGATCAACTGTGAGACGAGCCTCCCCCGGCCCACGCCCAGCGCCAACCTCACGGCTATCTCGCGCCGGCGACGCAGTGCGCGAGCGAGCAGCAGGTTGGCCACGTTGGCACAGGCGATCAGAAGGACGACGAGTGCCATCCCGCCCACCAGCGTCGCCACCTTGGCCACGCTGCTCTGGTTCGGACCTCGCTCACTCAGGATTGACGCGGCCAGCGCGTGCGGCCGCGAAACTGACACCGGCTGCATGCCCTCGCTCGTCTCGCGCTGCACCTCGGTGCTGCGAAGGAGCGCGTTTGTGAGGTCGGCATTCGCGGCGACGACGGTCACACCGGGCTTGCGCTGGACCATCATGGATGCCCAGGTCCAGTGATACGTGGTCCACCAGTTCTCCCCGGGTAGGGAGATACCCACTCCCGACGCGTACGCCGAGATCGGGATGAAGGCCGCCGGCGGCTGGTCCTGCCAGAGCCCCACAAACCCCTTGGGTGCGACGCCGATGACCGTATATACAGTGGGCCCGATCTGTATGGTGGAGCCGAGCGCGTCGGCACGTCCCGCGTAACTCGTCTGCCACATCGCGTAGCTCAACACGACCACGGGCGTGCCGTTGGGCGGCTGATCCTCCCGCATGCTGAAGTAGCGCCCCAGCGCTGGCGGTGCGTCGAAGAAGCCGAAGAAGCTGGCGCTCACGGCGCCCACCTGCATCTCGCGCGCAGCGTCGCCCACTCCGATGGCCAGCTTCCGCGCCGTGAACTCGGCCGTGCGCGAGAAGGAGGTGGTCCAGTTCGTGAGATCCACGTAGCGCGCGTACTGGACAGTGCCGTTGATCCGCTCCTCGCCGCGATACGTGCTGGCGAGGTACACGCGGTGCGTGAGAGCCGGCTCGCTGAGCAGTGGGGGCGGGCGGAATAGCAACCGGTC
>DATCXG010000032.1:0-2582 GCA_036565945.1 Gemmatimonadaceae bacterium | reverse complement strand
AGATCCTCACCACGATCTTCCCTGGGGGACACGGCGCTTGCGGACATCGCTTCCTCCAACGAGATGGGGACCTGACGACTACTGGGGTAGCTGGATGGTGTAGTGAACCACGAATCGGATCGGAGTGGCCGGACCGCCTGGCTGAGCGGCGTGCGCCGCCACGATGACCGAATCGGTATCTGGAGTGGCGAAGGGAGTGATGCGTAGCGCCTGATTGGTAGATCCGTCGACGCCTGTCGTGACGAGCAGCGACGCCTTTCTGGAGGACGCATCCACCAGTTGAACCCTGGTGGAGTCGCCATTGTCGTAGCCGGCCGGATACTCGAAGGTGTAGCGTACCAGGTAGCTCGGCACGCTCACGGTGTCGGTCCCGGCGACGTGGATCAGCCTGACACGCAGGTTCTGCAGTGTGTCGCGCCCGGTGGTGAAATCGATCGTGTAGTTCAGCGTATCGACCAGGGGGTCGAGCGCGATGATGGCGGTAGGCGGCTGGACCACCGTCACGGTGATCGGTTCGGACTGGAGGTTCCCGACGCGCGCGATGATCCTTGCCCGGCCGGTGTCGCGGCCCACGACGATGCCCGTGGTCGTGTCGAGCGTCACATGATGGATCGAGTCGATCGCGAGGAAGTGGATCGGTGCGTCGGGGATCGCCTGGTCATCCGAGTTGAATACCGTGGCGCGGAGTGGAGCCGCGTTCCCCGACGTATCGCGCATCGTGTCTCCCACGACGACCGAGGGGAGCGGCGGAGCGAAGACCTCGATCGCCACCGGCACCGATGGGCCGGTCCCGACCTTCGTGCACGCCAGCGCACCCGCCGCGCCCATGACGGCGGCGACCGCGATCAGTCTCGCGAGCACGGCTCGCTTCCCGGCTCCGCTCACTCGAAGCGCTCGGCCAGGATGGTGGCCAGGTTCACGTACGCCTGCGCTGCAGGGTCGGCCGGCGAGCGCAGCACCACCGGCTGGCCGGCCGCGAACGCCTCGGACGCCGCGCTGGTACGCGGGACCACGACGTCGAACACCATGTTGCGTGGCAGGTGCTGGCGAACATACTCCGAGACGCGGCAACAGGCTTCACTCTTCGCGTCGAACATGGTGAGTACGATACCATCGAGCGTCAGCTCCTCGTTCACCGCGACGATCTCCTGAATTCCCCGGAGGATCTGCGGGGTAGTCTGCAGTGCGAGCGGCTCGCACTGCAGCGGTACCACTACGTGCTGGCTCGCTTCGAGCACCCGGTGCACCACCGGACCCAGCCCGGGGGGCGTATCGACGACGGTGATGTGCGTGCGTTGGCGCGCGAGCGCGAGCAGATTCGGCAACAGGTCCGTGTTCTCGATCTGGTGCTGATACCCCGCATGGCTCGTTTCGGTGCTGACCGTACCGGCCAGGATCACGCGGAGCCAGGGGAGGGCCGTAGGCAGTATCACCTCGCGCAACGATCGCTCGCCCGCGATGTAGTCGGAAATACCGTAGAGCGAGTGTCCGCGCCTGAGTCCCACACCGTAACGCACCGCACCCTGCGGGTCCACGTCCACGAGCAGAGTCTTGAGCCCGCGGCGCGCGAACGCAGCGGCGAGGTTGACCGCGGTGGTGGTCTTGCCTACGCCCCCCTTCTGGCTGACGACTGCGAGGACCTGTCCCACTCGTTACTTGGACTCCGTCGTCGGCCCCGGACCGGAGGCATCCGCGGCGCTGTCCTGCTCGCTCGCCCCCCCGTCTTCGTCGGTGCTCTCGGATCTGAGCCGGGACAGCGTTTCGCGGGCGTGCCGCACCCAGCGTTCCGCCTCGGTATGGCTTGGCGGCTTGGCCAGGAAGGTCGTCAGATGCCGCTCGGCGCCCACGGCGTCACCGCGCTTCAGGAGGAGAAAGGCGAGTCCGTAATGCGCACCGCTCAACTGCGGGTCCAGCTCCAGCGCGCGCCTGTAGCAGCGAATCGCATCATCGAGGCGCGCCGTCTTGGAGTAGGCGATCGCCATGTTCTGGAGGATCCGCTGATCGTTTGGTTGGTCGCGCAGCGCGAGCCGGTACGACGTGAGAGCCGCGTCGTAATCTCCCTGACGCTCCAACGCGAGAGCCTCGCTGAGATAGTCGAGACGCTGCGGCTTGGGCGGTTGGGATGACTTTCCACCCGTCAGGCGGCTCCACCAGGACATACGGTCGCGGCTAGGGTATAGGACATCGAAGGAAGGTAAACCTCTACGGCCATGCAACATGAGCGCCCGTATAGACCCCTCGAAACGCAAAGTTACCGCCTGCTCACGAGCGCGGCAACTGCGCTGTCCCGAGTGCGTACGTGAATGTAGGTTGAGTTGGAGCGCGTGACAGATCACAGCGACGGCACCGCCGGACGCACAACACGGGGGGAACCATGTCGCCAAGTCCGCGAAGTGATGATGGAGCGCGAGGCGTACTCGAGGTAGACTGGCCGCTATTCGGCGAGCTCTCGCGCGCGCTGGCCCTCAAGGTAGCCCGCGCCTACGACCCAGAGATCGTGGTGGGAATCGCCACGGCGGGGGTCATCCCGGGCGCCGTGATCGCGGCGATCATGGGCCGCGAGTTCCACTCCCTGATCGTGA
>DATCXG010000029.1:0-3359 GCA_036565945.1 Gemmatimonadaceae bacterium | reverse complement strand
CCAGATCCCGGGCCTCATGCAGGCCGGGAAGAAGTACGGAATGCAGACGCTGAACGATGCGTTGTACCAGTTGCACCTGGCGCGCGAGGTGGAGCGCGATGAGTGCCTTCGCGTGTCACCAAACCCCAACGAGTTCCTGCGCATGATCGGGGAATCCCCGCTCACCGACGATGCCACCGACCTGCTGGGTGGCGGTACGCGCGACCGCAAGGTCGCCGCGATCGGCGGAAAGCGATAGCACCCCCGGGAGCCGAGGAAGCCAATGCCAACATTTGCGTATACCGCACGGACGCTGGGCGGCGAGCTGAAGACCGCCACCATGGACGCCGCCTCTCGCGACGACGTGGTGGCTCAGCTCAAGCGCCAGCGTCTCATCATAGTGAAGGTCGACCAGGAGAAGGCGAAGAAGCGTCCGGGTCGCATCAAGACCCGCGACATCGTCATCTTCACCCGGCAGTTCTCCACGATGATCAACGCGGGCCTGCCGCTGGTGCAGGCGCTCGACATCCTCTCCAAGCAGAGCGAGAACAAGGCGCTGCAGGATGTCACGCATCAGGTGGTGTACGACGTGGAGTCGGGTAACACCGTGGCCGACGCGCTGCGCAAGCACCCCAAGGCGTTCACCGATCTGTACGTGAACATGGTGGCGGCCGGTGAGGCGGGCGGTATCCTCGACACCATCCTCATGCGCCTGGCAACCTTCCTCGAGAAGAACGACGCACTCGTGGGGAAGGTGAAGAGCGCCATGATCTACCCAGGGGTGATCATGAGCGTGGCGGCGATCGCGATCATGGTGCTGCTGATCTTCGTGATCCCGGTGTTCGAGAAGATGTTCGCCAGCGTGAACCTGGCGCTCCCGCTGCCAACGCGAATAGTCATCGGGCTGTCGGGATTCCTGACTGGCTATTGGTGGGCCGTGCTCGCCGTGGGCTTCTTCGTCGTCACCAGCCTGCGGAAGTACTACAAGACATCGGACGGCCAGCTCCGGATCGACAGCCTCCTGCTCAAGATGCCGGTTCTCGGCGACATGCTCAGGAAGTCGGCGGTGTCGCGTTTCACGCGCACGCTCGGCACGCTGATCAGCTCCGGCGTGAGCATCCTCGACGGCCTCGAGATCACCGCCAAGACCGCGGGCAACCGCGTGATCCACGACGCGATAATGGAGTCGCGGGCGAGCATCGCCGGCGGTGATACCATATCCGCGCCGCTGCAGAAGTCGGCCGTCTTCCCACCCATGGTGATCTCGATGATCGCGGTGGGTGAGCAGACCGGTGGTCTGGACGAGATGCTCACGAAGATCGCCGACTTCTACGACACCGAGGTGGATACGGCGGTGAGCGGGCTGCTCAGTCTCATGGAGCCCGTGATGATCGTGTTCCTCGGCGTGGTGGTCGGTGGTATGGTCGTGGCCATGTACCTGCCGATCTTCGACATGATCAATACGGTGCAGTAGGGGACCCGGAGCCGCATCGATAGGCGGGGGTGAGTATAGATCTGCACGGTCAATCGCAAGCCGTGAGAGCGCGATATCGTAACCTTGCTCGCACGTCATTGTAGATTGCGTGAGCCGTTGACAGGTAATCCATCTGGTGCTGAAGGAACACAGCGGTGCCCCGGTCGACCGGGGCACCGCTGTGTTCTTGCGACTGGCATCGTGTGGGCGCAGGATCTAGACCGTATCCTTCAGTGCGAAAGCAGTTGGCCGGGGCCGCTGGAGTAGAGGTCTGGCGAACCTGTGGACCGACTCCACGTCACTGCGGCGTGAATGCCACATCTCCATAGCATCGTATGGTGCGATCTGCGCGACGCGTCGCTCGTGCGCGCCGTGCTCGCGAGTGCCATGGACAGCGACACCAGCGACGCCGAAGCTATGCATCCGCGAGCTCGACGGGCGCCGCGGTGCGTCCCGCGGCGCCGCTCGTGGCGAGTACATCTCGTGGCGTCGACGGCTCGGAGGAGGGCGTCGACTAAGCATCGGGTTGCCTCCTGGGCGCTATGATGACTGGTACGTCGCGGGCGGAGAGCACGGGAGGTCCACGAAATCGAGCGGCAGATATTGAGGGATTCGACCGTCACGAGCCGGACCGCGAGCGTGGGTATTTTTTTTGCCTGTCCGCCACCGTGCCGAGATGACGCCCCTGCGCGCTCGATGAAATGCCCGTACGGACGCACGTTGCAACTGCGCACGGCAGCGTACGCGACTCGACCGGCGTTTCACCGTAGAGGTGCAGCAGGACAGCAGTGAGCAGCAGTACGCGACGTCGCACTCCGGACCATGCGAGCCTCGCCAGCAGCGGAAGGCTGGCAGCGCTCCGTGGACCAGGATGGGCTGAGTATTTTGGCAGTCGGCACGTGTAGCAGCTGTAGTACGCTCATCCGTGAGCGCAGCCGAAGTCGACACCGGCTCTTCGATCCGTGCAGCCGTGCGCGGAGCTGCAGCTGCCGATCCCGCCTCGTCGGTGAGTGCGGTCGTCACACGCTCATCTTCGTCTTCGTCCCCACCGGCCGGGCGGCCCGCCCACCTCCGACTCCCGCCACGATTCCCTGTCTGCGAGCTCCACCGCGACAGAGGAGAGCGTGCTACTCCCGGTCACCCTCGGCGCGAGCCCGACTCGCACGCCTGTGGAGCTCGTGAGCACGCGCGAGCACTCCTAGCGGTTCGTGGGCGACCCCAGTGTCTCGAAAAGCTACTCGGCACTCCTCGCCTAGTGCACGTCCAGAAAAGTCGTACGCTGGAACATGCCCCCAAGGAGGCGCACCATGAAACGACTCGCCTTGCTTCCCCTGATCGCCGTTGCGTTGGCCGCCTGCAGCGACTCCGCCACGGCCCCGACGTCGGAACATCGACCTCTGCTCGCAGTATCGCCGGGGACTTATACGGCGACGATCTCTCCCGCGAACGCGCCATCTGGCACGCACCTCCAGACGGGTTCGATCGGATGCACAGTGGGCACAAATCTCTCAGTCACTTGCAGCTCCTTCCAACTCGCCGGCGTCGGCAACACGAACGCCACGGTGGTTCTCCTCGCCAGCTACACGGGGACGGTCGACTGCTTCAACCATGGCAAGGACCCGAACAACCCGATCGAGTCCCACACGACGAGCTTCTCGACCGGAGATACGACGACGGTGGCCTCGACCAAGAACGGGAGGCTGACCATCCCGCAGGAGACGGCAAGCCCGGGCTCTGTGACACAGGTCTGTCCAAATCCGAACTGGACGGCCCAGCTCCGCCCGGGATCGCTCGAGCTCGTGAGCTTCACGTACACCGTTACCTTCGCGGGCTTCACGAGCCCCTACATCAGCATCGCGGAATCGTAAGACCGATGAGCGCGATCAAGGACGGGCCGGCGCCCTCG
>DATCXG010000644.1:0-5517 GCA_036565945.1 Gemmatimonadaceae bacterium | reverse complement strand
GGGTCGTTCTCGAACACGGTCACGCTCTGGGGGAAGTTGCGCCTCTCCGGACTTCTCGACTTCCAGCGTGGCCAGCGCAAGCTCGACGGCAACACCCGAGTCCGCTGTCTCGACATCAGCGGCCGCTGCCCGCAGATCTTCTTCCCCGAGCGTTATTCGCCCGCGGAGGTGTGGGGGGCGCAGAACGTCAGTACGTATCCGTCGTGGCTGATCAAGGACGCGAGCTTCGTCAAGCTGCGCGAGGTGTCGGTGTCGTACCAGCTCCCCGACGTATGGGCGCAGAGGGTGCGAGCCTCGAACGCGAGCATCTCCATCCAGGGTCGCAACCTGCACACCTGGACCAAGTATACCGGACTGGAGCCGGAGGCAAACTTCCTCGGCGGCTCGCGTGGAGGCAGCAATGCCCCATGGGAGCAGACGGTACTGCCCCAGCTCTCGACCTTCATCGCAGCGGTCAGCTTGACGTTCTGACTTCACTCCAGCTTCAGGAACGCTAATGAGATCAGTTCAAATACGCTCTCCGCAGCGCTCACGTCGTGGGCTATACCTGCTGGTGACGGCCGCATCGATCGCGATGCTCGCCGCCTGCAGCGGTATGCTCGACGTGCCTGCACCGAGCCAGATTCCGGCCGACCAGCTCGAGGTGCCGGGTAACGCTCCACTCCTCGTCGCCGGGGCTATGTCGGATTTCGACTGTGCCCTCGGTGCTTACGTAGTGATGGGGGGCCTGATCAGCGACGAGCTCGAGGACGGTACCGAGACCGCCGCTCGCTGGGTCTACGACCGGCGCGACGTGGCCCCGTCCGATGCGATCTACGCCACGGGTGATTGCACCAGCATCGGTACCTACGCGCCCCTCAACAAGGCGCGCGCATCGGCAGACAACATCTTCCGTCTGCTCAGCGGATGGACCGATGAAGAGATGCCGCCCGACGTCAGCCGCACCGAGCTGATGGCCAACGCGGCCGCCTACGGTGGGTACGCGCGCGTGCTCATCGGCGAGATGTTCTGCCAGAGCGTCATCTCGCGCATCGAGCCCGATCAGAGTATCACCTACGGTCAGGTGCTCACGAAGGAGCAGATGTGGGAGTCGGCCGATTCCACCCTGACTGCCGCACTCGACCTCGCGACCCAGGCGGGTGACGAGGATCTGAAGAACATGATCCTGGTGGGGCGCGCGCGAGTACGTCTCGACCTCGGGCGCGTGGCCGACGCCAAGGCCGACGCCGATCTGGTACCGCCCGGCTTCGTTTACAACGCCTCGTCCGCTTCGCGCGCCGACCGCCAGCACAACCGGGTCTTCGACGCGAGCAATCCCGTGAGCGGCTCGTCGGCGTCGGTCGACACGCAATACTACCGGATGCACGACCCGCGGGTGCGAGTGGATAGCACCGGCGATACCACGGGCGCGAAGGTTCTCTTCTTCGCGCAGCTCAAGTACACGAGTGCCGATCAGCCCATTCCGATCGCCTCCGGAAAGGAGGCGCAGCTCATCAGCGCCGAGGGCGACATCGCGGCGGGCCAGCCCGGCAATGCCGTGGACAAGATCAACGCGATCCGCGCCACGTACGGAATGGCTCCCTACACGGGCCCCGAAGACGCGACGACCGTGCGGGCGCTACTGATCGAAGAGCGAAGGCGCGACCTCTTCCTGGAGGGCCAACGGCTGAGTGACGTGCAACGCTACGGCATTGCGCTGAAGCCCGCCCCGGGTCTGCCCTTCGTCTTCGGCGGTACCTACGGCACGACGACGTGCCTACCACTTCCGGACGCGGAGCGGCAGGCTAACCCGAACGCGGGATAGGGGGAAGGAGGCGGAAAGCAGACAGCAGTGGACTACAGGGTTCAGGGTTCAGGATTCAGGGTTCAGTGACTACCTCGGAGGAGAGATCTCTCCGCCTTGGTAGTTCCTGAACCCTGAACCCTGAATCCTGAACCCTCGTAGCTCCTACATATTCCCCACCATCGCCTCCCCGAACTCACTGGTCTTCAGGAGGGTAGAGCCGGGCATGAGGCGCTCGAAGTCGTAGGTGACGCGCTTCTGGTCGATCGTTTTCTCGAGGGAGCTGACGATCAGCTCCGCTGCTTCGGGCCAGCCCATGTAGCGCAGCATCATCTCGCCGCTGAGGATCACCGAGCCCGGGTTGACCTTGTCCTGGCCGGCGTACTTGGGTGCGGTGCCGTGGGTGGCCTCGAAGATCGCGTGGCCGGTGAGGTAATTGATGTTGGCGCCAGGCGCGATGCCGATCCCGCCCACCTGCGCCGCGAGAGCGTCGGAGATGTAGTCGCCATTGAGATTCGGGGTGGCGATCACGCTGTACTCCCTGGGGCGCAAGAGGATCTGCTGGAGAAAGGCGTCGGCTATCACATCTTTGATCACGATGCCACTGGGGAGCTTCAGCCAGGGGCCGCCATCCAGCTCGGTGGCACCGTACTCCTGACGGGCGACCTCGTAGCCCCAGTCGCGGAACGCTCCCTCGGTGTACTTCATGATGTTGCCTTTGTGCACGAGCGTGACGCTGTCGCGCTTCTCGGCGATCGCGTAGTCGATGGCCGCGCGAACGAGACGCTTGCTACCGTCCTCGGAGATCGGCTTGATGCCGATCCCGCTGGATTCGGGGAACCGTATGGAGGTAGCGCCCAGCTCCTCACGGAGAAAGGCGATGAGCTTCCGCGCATCTTCGGTGCGCGCCCGGTACTCTATCCCGGCGTAGATGTCCTCGGTGTTCTCTCGGAAGATCACCATGTCCACGTTCTGCGGCTCTTTCACGGGCGACGGAACTCCAGCGAACCAGCGCACCGGGCGAACGCAGGCGTAGAGGTCGAGCTGCTGCCGGAGCGCCACATTGAGCGAGCGGAAGCCGCCGCCAACCGGAGTGGTGAGAGGGCCCTTGATCGCCACCAGGTAGTGGTCGATCGCCGTGATGGTGTCATCGGGGAGCCAGCTGTCGACTTCCTTCTTTGCCTTCTCGCCCGCCAGGACCTCGAACCACGCGATGCGCCGCGCGCCGGCGTATGCCTTCTTCACGGCGGCGTCGAGCACTATCCGTGCAGCATGCCAGATGTCCGGCCCCGTCCCATCGCCCTCGATGAACGGCACGATTGGCTGATCGGGAACGCGTAGCCGTCCCTCGGCCATCGTTATCGCTTCCCCCTTGGTGGGTGGGGTGAGATTCTTGTATTCGGGCATCGCGGAGGTTGGCATGGGTGCGTCCTGGGGTATTCGAGTGGGAACGTTATCGGCTCCACCAAACTTATTTCGCGCGATATGAAGGGCAACGCCCACATCATGCGAGCGGCGATCGTGATCCACGACGCCTTCCACGATTACAGGGTGAGCTTCGTGGAGATCACTCGCCGCGCCAGGGCGCGCTTCGAACGGCGCGACTGGCATGGCGGCCACGCCGATGCCGCCGCGCGACTGGCCCTCTACCGTGACCGGGTCGACGCTACGCTGCCCCTGGTGCGCGAAGCACTTGCTGAGGGCGCCACCGACGTGCCCACCTGGCAGGAGGTGAAGTGGCTCTACTCCGCGCTGATCGCCGAGCGCGACGACTGCGAGATCGCCGAGAGCTTCTACAATTCGATCGCCCGACGGATCTTCGCCACCGTCGGCGTCAACGAGCGCGTGGAGTACGTCTTCCCCGACGCCAATCCCGGGGAGTGGCCCGGCGAGGTGCCTGTCTTCCGAAGATACGAGGCGGGCGATGGACTTCCCGCCACTATCCGTGCCGTGCTCGAGAGTCTCTCCCTCCGAGCGCGGTGGCGCGATCTGGAAAGCGACTCCGCGCGCGTCGCGGAGCGGATCGAGGGAGCCTTGCGCGAGCAGGCCGTGGCCCCTGGTGCGGTAGCGCTCGAGGTCCTCGCGGCGCCCTTCTACCGGAACAAGGGTGCCTACGTCGTGGGACGGATCCCGCTCGGGGCGGAGACCATGCCAGTGGTTCTGGCATTGATGCACGACGAGCGAGGCGTGTATGTGGACGCGGTACTCCTGACCTCCGACGAGGTGAGCATCGTATTCGGCTTCAGCTGGTCGTATTTCCAGGCCGACATATCGTGCCCGTGCGACGTGGTGGAGTTTCTCGCGTCGATCATGCCGCTCAAGCGTGTGGATGAGCTGTACAACTCACTCGGCTTCAACAAACACGGGAAGACGCAGCTATACCGGAGTCTCGTGGAGCACATGCACGCGCCGGGCGCCACCTTCGAGCTGACGCCCGGCGATGAGGGACTCGTCATGAGCGTGTTCACGCTCCCATCGCTCAACGTCGTCTTCAAGGTGATCAAGGATTCGTTCGGGTATCCCAAGCGTACTACACGCCGCGACGTCATGGATCGCTACAGGCTGGTCTTCCTGCGCGACCGGGTAGGGCGGCTGGCGGACGCGCAGGAGTTCGAGCACCTGGAATTCCCTCGCGCCTGCTTTCCGGAGCCGCTACTTCAGCACCTCCTCCGCGTCGCCGGTTCGACGGTGCGCGTCGCGGGTGACGCGGTGGTGATCCGTCATCTCTACACCGAGCGCCGGGTGACTCCGCTCAACCTGTACCTGCGCGATGCACCGCCCGAGGATGCGCGCGATGCGATCCTGGACTACGGTCAGGCAATCAAGGATCTCGCCGCCGCCAACATCTTCACCGGCGACATGCTCCCCAAGAACTTCGGCGTCAGCCGGCACGGCCGGGTGATCTTCTACGACTACGACGAGCTGGTGCTGCTCACCGATTGCGTCTTCCGCCATCTCCCGATCGCTTCCACTCCGGACGAGGAGATGGCCGCCGAGCCCTGGTACTATGTTGGCGACCGCGATGTCTTCCCCGAGGAGTTCGCTCCCTTCATGGTCCCGTCCGGCTCCCTTCGCGACGTCTTCCTCTCAGCCCACGCCGACCTCCTCACCCTCGACTTCTGGCTCCACGCCCAGGCCCAGCAGAGGGCAGGGGAGCTGAGGGACGTGTTTCCGTACCGGGGGGAGAGGAGGTTGAACTACAGGGTTCAGGAGGCAGGGGAGATAAGACAGGGTTCAGGAGGCAGGGTTCAGGGTTCAGTGACTGCCTCGCAGGAGAGATCTACTCCCCGAGGCGGTACCTGAACCCTGAACCCTGTAGTTGCTGAACCCTGTGGTTCACGCTCCCCCAGCCAACCTCTCCACCACCTCTCCCACCTGGCCACGGGTGTCCTCGTATTTGAGGGTGGCGAAGAGGGATTCGAGGTGGGGGACGGCGATCTTGCTCGGGACGCGCTGGGCGAACGCGGTGACGACCCAGCCTCGCACGTAGTCGCGGTCGTCGTTCAGGTGCGAGCCGAGGATGTCCAGCGCGTGAGCGTTGCCGTTCGCGGCGAGGGTGGCGAGCGTGAGAGCGGCGCGCGGCTGCGTACCGAGCATGCTCTCGAGCTTCGGAATGAACGTCGTGTCGCGCCACGCGGCTATCACGTCGAACGCAGCGCTCTGGATCACGTCACGATACGACGGTGAGCCGAGGCCCGCGCTCACGACTTCGCGCCGCGCATCGCGGTCGATCC
>DATCXG010000643.1:0-11768 GCA_036565945.1 Gemmatimonadaceae bacterium | reverse complement strand
CCGCCAATGTCGGCTGGCCTGCCTGGTGCTACGCGGGGTGGGCGGAGAGCTCGAGCAGCGACCGGTGTACCGCGAAGGTGGTCGGTGCCGGCGAATATCGCTTTGAATCCGGCCGCCTCGATCCGGGCGAGGGACTCACCCTGGTGGCCGCCTTCCCCAAGGGCGTGATCCCGTCACCCACGCGCGCCGAGGAGATCGCTGCGGCGGTGTCCAGATGGTGGCCTGTCGGGATCCCCATCGTCGCGCTCATTCTCATGTCCAACATCTGGCGGGTCAGGGGGCGAGAGCCTTCGGCTGGCAGCATCGTGCCGGTCTGGCATCGACCGGATGGCATTCCACCCGGCGCCGCGGGTACGCTGCTCGATCAGCGCGCAGACATGGATGACATCGTGGCCACCCTGCTCGATCTGGCCGTGCGAGGCTATCTCGAGATCCGCGAGGTGCCGCCCGACGGGATACTCGGGATGGCCGAGCCGGGGTCGTTCGCGGCCAAGGCGCTCCATTCGCTGGGTCTCGCGAAGACCGATTGGGAGCTCGAGCGTACCGACAAGCCAGAGTCCGGCAGCGACCTCACGGCGTACGAGAAGCAGGTTCTGGATGGTGTCTTCGAAGGCAGCACCAGCCGCCGCATGAGCGACCTCCACAACGAGTTCTACACGCGCCTCCCCGCGATCCAGAAGGGGATGTACGAGATCCTCGTCAGTAAGGGATACTTCCGCCGGAGCCCCGAAACCGTCCGCAACACCTACAGATTCGTCGGAGTCCTGCTGCTCATCGCGGGCGTGGGTCTCGGGATCGCGTCTCAGAACTGGATCCTCGCGGTGGGCCTCGCACTGGCGGCGATTGTCGTTCTGGCTTTCAGCGCGGCCATGCCCGCCATGACGATCGAGGGAGCGCGTCGCTGGCGTGAGATCAAGGGGCTCGAGGAGTACATCCGTCGCGCGGAGAAGTTGGAGCTCGAGTTCGCCCAATCGCCCGAACGGACTACCAAGCTGTTCGAGACGCTGCTCCCCTACGCCGTGGCGCTCGATGTGAGCGATATATGGGTCAAGCAGTTCGCGACCGTGCTGGCATCGTCTCCACCAACTTGGTATACGGGGAGCTACTCGCACGGCTTCAGCGCTCAGAGTTTCCAGAGCGGATTGGGCGACTTCCGCACCGCGGCCACTCGTACCATGGGCTCCTCTCCGGGATCCAGCTCTGGCTCGGGCGGCGGGGGGTCGGTAGGCGGTGGCGGTGGAGGTGGTGGCGGGGGAAGTTGGTAATCGACGTGCCCTGGCGGCCATGAACTACGACGTGATCGTTGCCGGGTTGGGCGCCATGGGCAGCGCGACGGCCTTCCATCTGGCTAGTCGCGGACGGCGCGTGCTGGGGCTCGATCGCTTCGTACCTCCCCACGCACTCGGCTCCTCGCATGGCAGGTCACGCATCATTCGCGAGGCGTACTTCGAGCATCCGCTCTACGTCCCCATGGTGCAGCGCGCCTACCTGAATTGGGCGGAGCTCGAGCGGCTGAGTGGTCGGCGGCTCCTCGTACGAACCGGCGGTCTGATGATTGGACCGCCGGACGGACTGGTTGCCGGAGGGGCACGGAGGAGTGCGATCGAGCACGACCTCGCCTACGAGGAGCTCTCGAGCAGAGAGGTGCGCCGTCGATTCCCGGGCTATCGGCCCAGCGATGACATGGTGGGCATCTGGGAACCTCGCGCAGGATTCCTGATTCCCGAAGCGGCGATCGAGACACATCTCGCCCTGGCCCGCGAGCGCGGCGCCGAAGTGCGCGTCGACGAGCCAGTAGTGGCATGGCGAGCGATGGGCGATGACGTCGAGGTGGTCACGCCGTGCGGCACGTACACGGCAGGCTGCCTGGTGCTGGCCGTGGGCGCCTGGATGAAGCAACTCGTCCCCGAGCTCGAGCTTCCGCTTGTTGTGGAACGCAACGTGATGCACTGGTTCCGGCCGGAGAACTCGAATGACCTCTTCGCTCCCGAGCGCTTCCCGGTCTTTCTCTGCGAGTTCGCGCCGGGACGCGCCTGGTACGGCATCCCCGACTCCGGGGATGGGATCAAGGTTGCGTTGCACCATCAGGGAGAGCTGACGGATGCCGATGCACTACGGCGCGATGTCGCACCCGAAGAGATAGCCCGCATCCGATCGCTCATGGAGGTCTTCATGCCGCTCGTCGCGGATGCGGAGTGCGTGGAGTCGGCCGCGTGCATGTACACGAACACTCCCGACGAGCATTTCGTGATCGATCGACATCCGGGGTGCCCATCCGTTATCATCGCGAGCCCGTGCTCGGGACACGGCTTCAAATTCTCGAGCGCCATAGGCGAGATTCTCGCCGACCTCGCCACGACCGGGAAGAGCCGGTTCGACCTCAGTCCATTCCGCCTCGACCGGTTCTCCAGAACGAGCCAGTGATGAAGAGATTGGCGACTCCAACAACTCCTGCGGCGCCGGATGCACGCGTGCTCCTCACAAGCTGAAGCGCCAGAAGCACTGCCCGTTCGCCGGATCTGTTGCCTGATGCGCGTGCACCTGGAAGACGTGCTCCAGTAGCTCTCCGGGAAGGTCCTCGGCGCTGTCGGCCTCGTGCACCAGTTGGCCGCCGTTCAGCACGAGGAAGGCGTCGCCGTACTGCAACGCGATGTTGAGATCGTGCAGGATCGCCACTACGGTGCAGTCGTGCCGGAGGAGCCCGCGAGCCATGTCCAGCAGGTGGAGCTGGTAGTGCACGTCGAGGCTCGTGGTCGGCTCGTCGAGGAAGAGGTACTTGTGCTCGCGCGGCTGGTCGTAGTTCCAGATCTGGGCCAGTACTCGCGCGAGCTGCACCTTCTGCTGTTCGCCGCCCGAGAGCGTGGGATATTGCTGTCGTCGCTTGGATACCATCCCCACCAGCTCCAGTGCGCGCTCGACTATCTCGCGGTCGCGCTGAGCGGGCGAACGGCCGTAGTGCGGGTAGCGCCCCATCAGCACGACGTCCTCCACGCTCAGTGGGAACGCCAGCTCTACATGCTGTGAGAGAACCGCTCGTTTGCGGGCAAGCGCGTTGGCGGAGAAATCCGCCAGGGGGCGATCGTCGTAGAGAACATTGCCGGTCGAGGGGCGCAGCAAGCCGGTAGCGATCTTCAGCAACGTGGACTTCCCCGCGCCGTTGGGGCCCAGGATCACATTGAATCGATGCGGCCTGAAAGCGACAGTGACGTCATCCAGGATCAGCGCATCGCCCACTCTGTAGCTCACCGCGCGGACCTCAGCCATAGAAGCCGGCGCTTCCACTCCGTGTCTGGCGGAGGAGGATCCAGAGGAACACAGGCGCGCCCAACACCGCCGTGATGATGCCGATGGGTAGCTCAGCCGGCGGGATTATCACACGCGCCGTGATATCGATGACCTCCATGATGATCGCACCAAGCAGTGCGGATCCAGGGAGCAGAAAGTTGTAGTCCGCCGATTTCAACATGCGAAGAACGTGGGGAATCACGAGACCCACGAATGCGATCACACCCACCATCGCCGTGGCCACGGCCACCATGATGGTGTTGACCACGAGGAGTTGGAAGATGAGCCGCTCGGGGTTCACTCCGAGGAACGCCGCCTCGTTCTCGCCCAGCATGAGTGCGTTGAGTGACTTGCCGTAGCGCAGCGACCAGAGAAAGCTGCCCACGAAGAAGAATCCGATGAGCTCGACGCCGCGCCAGTCGGCGGTGGTGAACGTTCCGAGGTTCCAGAAGGTGATGTTGCGCGCCTGCGGGTCGCGGGCGATGTACGAGAGGAACCCTGTCCCCGCGCTGCACATCGCGTTGACGGCGATGCCGGCAAGCAGGAGGGTGAAGACGTTCACCTTGCCGAATGAGGTGGAGAGTCGGTACACGAGCATCGTCGCGGCGAATGCCACCGCGAACGCCAGCGTGGGCACGGCGAGCGATCCCAGAGGCGTCGCGAACGCGAGCGCGGTGCGGCCGCCGAAGACGAACACCACCGCCGCTCCCAGCGCGGCGCCAGCCGAGGTCCCTACCAGCCCGGGTTCGACTATCGGGTTTCTGAAGAGGCCCTGCATCAGCGTCCCCGACACTCCGAGCACGGCACCGGTGAGTCCTGCCACCAGCACGCGCGGCAGGCGTAGCTGCAGGAACACGTTCCGGCCCAGCGCGTCGCTCGTGGTTTCGGGCGTCAGCCCCAATCCCTGCCCCAGATAGTGGATCATCTGGGATGGAGTGAAGGCGAACGCACCGATCCCCGCCGAGGCGATGAGCGCAACGGCGAGCAGACCGCCGAGCAGGATGTACGTCTGGACGAACGATAGACGCTTCAGCATCTCAGCGGTGGATCATCTCACTGATCTTGCGTACGGCCGCCGGCGTGCGCGGCCCGAAGTAGATGATCTCCTGTTCGTCTATTCGATAGATGTGTCCCGACTTCCCAGCGGGCGTGAGAGCCACTCCGGGAAGGGTGCTGAACTTTTCGGCATCGCCGAATCGGTCGAAACCGACGTCGGTAGCGATTATCACGTCGGGCGCCGCACGCGCGATGAGCTCGGGGCTCAGGCGGGTCATTCCACCCACTGAGTCGATCGCGTTCTCTCCGCCGGCCCAACGGATCATCTGGTCGGCCGGGCTGCCCCGGTTCACCGCGAGGTAGTTGTTGATGATCTGGCCGAAGTGGATGATCAGCACCCGTGGATGGCGCTGGCCGGACCAGCGCGCGGTGTCGGCCCATACCTCACTCATGCCGCGCTTCCATTGCGCCAGCACGCTGTCGGCTGCCCGCTCGCGATGGAAGTATTCACCGAGCCGGGTGAGCAGGGTCTGAGCGCTGTCCAGCGTCTTGCCGGGGCGCATGACTTCCATGGGGATTCCCACCTTCCGGAGCTGATCCAGCACGGCCTCGGGCCCCACGTTGCCATCGGTGAGGAAGAGGGTGGGCTTCATGGAGATTATCCCCTCGGCGCTGAGCGCCCGATGATAGCCCACGGTGGGCAGCGTCTTTATCTCCGGCGGATACACGGAGGTGAGGTCCACCGCCACGAGATCGTCCTCGGCGCCGATCGCGTAGAGGAATTCGTTGATCTGCTTGGAGACGCTGACGATCCGCCTGGTCTGGCCATCGCGCTCAGCACGGTCACCGAATCGCCCGCAGCCGGTGAGGACCAGGGATGTCACGAGCACGGCGCAGAGCGCGCTCGCGATGCGTTGGGGAAGTCGGGGCATGAATGGGGTTCGTATGGGTGCGGAGGGCGGGGCGTGGAGCGTGGAGCGCAGAGTGGCGTTGGGCGTGGAATCTATGCGTGTCTGGCGCAGTGCGTCTGACGTAGAGCTACGCTTCTGACACCCGCAGCGTTGCCGCGCGGCCGTTGCAGGCCCCGGTCGTAGTCGCGTGAGGCTACCAGCGTGATGCTAGCCTTCGGCTGTATTCCTGGAGTGCACGATCTGGTGGATGAGGATGGTCTGGCGAACCTCGCCCTCCTCGTATTGCCGGGATTCCACGGACGCGACGCCCAGGCCCTGGGCCTCGCACTCGCGCAGGAAGGCATTCACGGCGAGGCGCCCCGGATCCGCTATCAGCGCCTCACCGGCGGGCGCGAGGGTGTGCGCGATCGCGTTCGCCACGAGCGCCGCGTAGCGCGGCTCGTAGAGAACATCGGCCGCGACCACGCGGTCGAAGGTACCGATGTCGCTCGGGAAGTGGCGCCAGTCGACATGCCGCGCCGCGGGCTCGCGACCGAGCGCACGCCACGCGTTGGCGCGGGTGAACCGGAGAGCATCGTCGTAGTAATCGGTGGCCAGCACGTCGAACCCCGCCACCATGGCGGCGATAGTCACCAGGCCAAGGCCACAGCCCAGCTCCAGTAAACGCCGCCCACCACCCGATCCCGGCGCCTCCCCGGGCTGGCAGCGCTCCTCGGCCACTCGCTCGGCGAGTGCGTACGCCGAGGGCCACAGATCGGCCCAGTACGGAAGCCGCTCGTCGCGCTCGAAGTCATCCTCGTTTATCAGCTCCTCGGCATTGCGGGGGGCCAGGAGCTCCACGTCGCGCCCGAATGCCGTGATACCGACCTTCTCCACCACGAACCGCCGCTCGAGATCTGCGATCAGAGCGTTGCCAGAGGGCTCCGTGCCGCCTTGCTGTGGGCTCACAGCGTGAAATGCGGCGCGAGCTGAGCATCCTCCGTGAGCAGGATCGCGTGGAGTGTCTCACCTTCCTCCACGCGCGTACGGTCATCCGGCACGACGAGCAGGGCGTTCGCCAGCGCCATCGATGTGAGAATCCCGGAGCCCTGCGGCCCCGTGAGACGCGCGGTGAGCGTGCCATCATCGCGGACGCTCACCACCGCGCGATGGAAATGGGTGAGTGGAGCGCCGCTGCTCCTCACGGTCTCCTCCAGCGTTACCGGCACCGGCCGCCTGAAGATTCGCGTGTGACCGAGCATGCGCCGCAGCATGGGACGTACGAACAGCTCGAAGGTGACCATGGTGGAGACCGGGTTGCCAGGCAGTCCGATCCACGGCATCCCGTCGAGTCGCCCGAAACCGAGCGGCGCACCGGGGCGCATGCTCACCCGCCACACTTCCAGTTGCACGCCGAGCTCCGCGAGCACGGTGCGAACGTAATCGTACTCTCCAGCCGAGATCCCCGCGGAGGTGATGAGCAGGTCGGATCCACGAGCGCGCTCGATCCGCTCGCGCAGGTCCGCGGGATCGTCGCGGGCGATGCCCAGGTTGAGAGGCACGCCGCCGGCCGCGCGGATCATGGCGTGCAGTGTATAGCTGTTGGACGTCACGATCTTCCGGCCATCGAGCGCCTCGCTGAAGCGGTCGAGGTCGACAACCTCGTCTCCCGTTGCCAGGAACGCCACTCGCGGACGCCGGTACACGTCCACGCTTGCCGAGCCCACGGACGCAAGAACTCCCAGTTGCGCCGCGCCCAGCGGCGTACCACGCTGGAGCACCACCGTGCCAGTGGCGATATCCTCGCCACGCCTGCGGACATTGCGACGCGAATCGCGCGCGCTCCTGATGGTCACGTTCTCGATGCCGCGGTCGGTGTCCTCCACACGCACCACGCTGTCGGCTCCGCCGGGCAGGGGCGCGCCCGTCATGATGCGCGTTGCGGTGCCAGGGGCGAGCTCTCGCGTTGGGAATTCGCCGGCAGCCACTGTCTCGAGCACGGGTAGGACCACCGGGTGCTCCGCGCTCGAAGACGCGATGTCTTCGGCGTGCACCGCGTAGCCGTCCATGGCGGAGTTGTCCCACGCGGGGATGGTGAGTGGCGCGACCACGTCGGACGCGAGCACGCGGCCCAGTGCATCGAGTAGCGGCACTCGCTCCACACCCATCGCGCCGATCCCGGCCAGGATGCGCTCGCACGCCTCAGGAACCGAGAACATTCAGTCTCCCCCTTCCCGCACCAGCTCGGCGAGCCGGACGGCTATCGCATCCTGAACGCGCTCCACCTCGCGCACGGACACAGTCCAGTTGTTGCACAGCGCCGAGAAGATGAGTTGCCGGCCATCCGCCGTGGTGACATAGCCCGAGAGCGAGCGCGCGTTGGACACGTAGCCGGTCTTCGCGCGCACGTTCCCCTGCGCCGCTGTGCCGCGCATGCGCCACTCTATGGTGCCATCCACGCCAGCAATCGGGAGCGCGTCGTAGAAAACTGAGAACGCCGTGTCCTGACGGATGCTCGCGAGGGTGCGGACTATTGTCTCGGGGCTCAGGTAATCGTAGCGCGAGAGGCCGCTGCCATCGCGGATCACGAAGCCATCTGGCTGCGCACCCCACGCCAGGAGCTGCCGTTCCACCACGCTCGCCCCGCTGTCGGCGCGTCCCACTCCCGCGCGCTCGAGACCCAGTGTATGGAGCAGTATCTCGGCTATCTGATTCTGCGACGGCTTCTGCATGGCTGGCATGATGTCGCGCAGCGGCGCCGACTGGTACGTGAAGAGTGTATCGCTCGAGCCGCCGGCGCGGCGACTTCCACACTCTCCCAGCCGCGTGGTGCGTCCCTCCACTTTTATGCCGCGTTTGGTGAGCGCCTGGCCGAGTGCGGCGAGGTAGGCGGCCTTCTGGTCGGGGAAGACGACGTCGATCGTGTCCACCACCCCGGGCGCGATCCATCCGGATACCACCAGGCCATCTCCAATGCTGTCCGGCGCGATCGAGAGATTCGCGGTGGCACGATTGCCACCACCGGGAGCGAGGGCCGCCGTGTCGGGTGCCCAGCCCGTGCGCGCAGCGATGCGTAGCGCGGGGTAGCGCGTGGATGGGAGGGCAATGACAGTGACTGGCAATGCGGCTCTGCGACCACCGCGTACGACCACGCGGGCGTACCCTTCATTGAAGAACAACTCATCGACTCCCGCACTGTACGTGTCGCCCAGATCGTCCCACGCCCAGCCGTAGCCCAACGGGGGGCCGGGGAAGGCGTCGAAGCCGGCGACCAGGCGGCCGCTCACGCGCCGGATACCGCGCGCGGCGAGCGAATCGGCGATCTCGCCCATGGGAACCATGGCGTCACCGCGCATGGCGTCGCTCACGCTCGGGTCGCCGCGGCCATCGACCACCAGATCGCCGCGCAGCGTGCCGTCGCAGACCGGGCCGCTGGCCGTGAAGGCGGTGCTGAAGCGGTAGTCGGGGCCAAGCTGCGCCAGCGCCACGGAGCCGGTGACGATCTTCATGTTGGACGCGGGCATGAACAGCTTACCCGCGTTCAACGAGTAGAGCGTATCGCCGCGGTCGGGATCGACTATCAGTATTCCCCAGTGCGCGTTGCGGAACTCCGGGTCTGCGACAAGTGAATCGATCGAACCCTGTAGTACCGAGAGAGACGATGCGGGCGGCGCGCCGGTCAGTGGCGAAGCGGTGACAGATGGTGCCGGCGCGGGGCGCTCCACCGTGGCTGGAGGTGCGGATGGTGCCGTGCCGCGACCGCCCGATGCGCAGCCGGCCACGAGCAGCGACGCGAGAATGAAACGAGGGAAATCACTCGACGTGAATGCACGGCAGCCCCGCAGGGGGCGTGGGACCACGGAGTCCCGGGAGCGGGCCGGCGCGACGGTGCCGGCGATGGAGCGATCTCTCATGATGCTCTCCCTATGACCTGTCGCTCGACTACATCGACAACGGCATCTATCCAGGCTGGGTTGGACAGGTGAATCAACGGAACACCTCCGGGTAGCTCAGCAACATCAGTCACGATTGCCAGGTAGTGCTTCGCGGCGGGCGACGCCGGATCGTACAGAGGCGTAGGACCGACGGCGGAGCGGAAGATCTCGATCCTGGGGAGCGCCGATCGCTTGAAACCTTCGCAGACCACCACATCGGCCCCGGTCATATAGCGCTCGGCGATCTCCTCGGGGGGTAGCTCATCGGCCCAGCGTTCCACGATCGCGAATTTGTCGGGCGAGGACATGGCCACTTTCTCCGCCATGCCCTCGTGATAGTGGCGATAGGTGTCGGTGTTCTCGGGGTCGAGGTTGAATGTATGCGATCCGTGTTTGATCGTCATCACGCACAGGCCTCGGCGGTGTAGCTCAGCGCAGAGCTGCACGGTGAGCGTGGTTTTACCGTGATGCTTGCGGCCGACTATGGCCACCATTGGTGGTGGAGGCATGCTGTTCCGCGAGCGCGAGCTCGTCCGGGGAATTGACATTCATGAAGAGGAGGGCGGGATCGCCGAAGCCGCGCACTATGAGAGCTGGGAGCCGGGCAACGCGAACATCATCGAAGAAGCTGATCACCCGCCGTTCGCCGGCCTCGAGGTGCCGCTCTACGGGCGCCAGGCAGGCCTCCCCATAGTACGCGCACAGCGGCTCCATGCCGCGCCGGGAGTCGCTCTCCGGTACCGCGGCGTCGGCGCCCTCGCCCAGCTCACGCAGTGCTGCGAGCAGTGCCGACGGGACGAAGGGCATGTCCCAGGCTACCACGATCGCTGGTCCCGCGGCGTGTGCCAGTGCGGCGTGGATGCCTCCCAGGCTGCCACACCCCGGGCGCACGTCGCTCTCCACACGCACACCGGGGAGCCAGTCGCTGGCATCCGGATGGTTGGCGATGAGGAGCAGATCATCGGTGGTTGCGGCCAGGGCATCAGCCACTCGGTCGATCACCCGGCGGCCGCCCACCAGTTCGAGCCCCTTGGCGCGCCCGCCGTAGCGAGTAGCCTGTCCGCCGGCGAGGATGACGCCCGTGCAGCGCTGTGTCATGAGCGGTAGACTTGCGGCTCGCGCGGTGGTAGTAGTTGTCTCACCCGGTGCGGCATCGTGCGGCGCTGCGTCATGAGCGGTGGATCTGCGGCTGACCACTCACCGCGCGCCCAACCAGCACCATGCCAGTGGCGCTCGCGATCTCAGCCGCGATTGTGGACGGTACGGACGGTGTGGCGATCAGCGCGATGCGCGCCCGCGCAGCCTTGAAGGCCAGCTCTCCCGAGATGCGCCCCGTGACCAGCATCAGCAAGTCCTTCGGGTCGCGACCATCGAGGATCGCGGCACCGAGGACCTTGTCCACCGCGTTGTGGCGCCCGATGTCTTCGGCGTGATACAGTACTTGCTCTCCATCGGTGAGCGCGGCCGCGTGTATGCCGCCGGTTTCCTTGTAGCGCTCGCCGCGTGCAAAGAGGTCCTTGAAGAGGAGGCGCATGCGCTGAAGCTCCACCTCCGGAGCGGCAGAGCTCCGACGTGGCAGCGAGCTGAGCGAGCCCAGAATGGTGGTTACCGCTCCGCAACCAGAGGCAAGCACGCGGCGCCGCTCGGCATTCTCCACAGCGTGATACCGATCTTCCGGTACCTTCACCCAGAATCCCGGCTCCCGCGCGCATGGCCGCATCTCCAGCAGGTCGGACATGGTCTCGATGTACCCCTCGCCGTGCAGCCATCCCACTACCAGCTCATCGAGTTGATCTGGTGTGCACATCCAGGTGACCGCTGGCGCGCCGTTCACGTCGAGCCATACCGCCACCTCGTCGACTATGGCCAGCTCCTGCGTTGTCTTATGCCCCATGCATCGAAGATGCCGGGCAACGCGATGGGAGGGAAGGGGAGAACTACGGGGTTCAGGGGGCAGGGTTCAGGGTTCAGTACTACAGAGGGATCAGGCAGCAGGGGTCAGGGATCAGGAACTACCGCGGGGTAGAGATCTCCATGCCGAGGCAGCTACTGATCCTTGCGAGTTCCCTTACCTCCTGAGCCCTGAATCCTGAACCCCGTCTCTACTTCCGCGCTCAGGGTCTCGTCTTCCCGGACGATCACGCGCGTTAGCGCGACGTTTTTGCCCAGTGCGGACTGCAGGCGCTCGAAGATGAAGAGCGCGAGGTTTTCACAGGTAGGAACTAGCCGTCCGTCGGCGAACTCGGCGACATCGAGGTTGATATCGCGGCCCTGGAAGCGATCGTGCACCTCGCGCTGGAGCGCGCTGTCGAGAGCGCCGAGGTCGACCACCATGCCGGTGATCTCGTTGATCGGGCCGTGGACGGTCACGTCGCAGACGTAGTCGTGGGCGTGGAAGCTGGGGTTCGCCGCCGCGCCGAAAACCTCCGTGTTACGCTCGGCCGACCAGTCGGACCGGTAATAGCGATGCGCGGCCGCGAAAGTAACGCGCCGGGTTAGCGAGGCCGAGGGCATGACTACGGGGTTCAGGGGGCAGGGTTCAGGGTTCAGTAACTACAGAGGGATCAGGAAGCAGGGATCAGGGATCAGGAACTGCCTCGGGGTAGAGATCTCGACTCAAAGGCTCTTTCTGCTCCCTGATCCCTGCTTCCTGATCCCTCGT
>DATCXG010000642.1:0-7751 GCA_036565945.1 Gemmatimonadaceae bacterium | reverse complement strand
GCGCACCGGTGCCTCGGTGACCGGCGTGGACGCCGACGCCGATAGCATCGAGCGCGCCGAGGCCCACGCGCGCGGGCTCGAGGAGCATACTCTGCTTCACTTCGAGCAGGCGCCGCTCGACGACCTGCCGCACGAGGATGCCGTCTTCGACATAGCCATTGGTGAACCGGCGCTGTCGGCTGCGGCAGACCCGGAGCGCGCCGTGTCAGAGCTCGTGCGCGTCACGAAGCCCATGGGGAGCGTGGTGTTACTGCAGCCAACCTGGAGTTCCGAAGTGCTTACGGAAGCGCGCGATCTGATCGTGGAGCGGCTCGGGCTGCACCCCTATCTTCTCGTCCAGTGGAAGCAGATGCTGCGCGACGCCGGCGTGGTGGAATTGCAGGTTCAGGACTGGACGTCGGGCGCTCCGGGCAGCCGGTCGAATCTGACGGCGGTGGCGGATGATGGCGGCCCCCGTTTCAACTGGCGTCAGAAGGCCCAGATCATCGGACGCGCATGGCGTAGCTGGGGGTTTGGCGCCGCGCGCGAAGCGGTGGCTCGCGAGACGACGCTCATCCGGGAGCTGTCGCGCGAGCGAACGATTGGACTACAGCTGATCAAGGGCGTCAAGTGGCCGCACGAGAAGGACGCCTGAACGGCTTCCGGCTCTATGGGGTCGCGCTTCTGTCGCGCGGGAATGGTGCCGCACTCCCCGGCACCAAGGGCGTCTCCGTACTACGATTCCGCGACCTCGGTGCGCTGGTGCAGCAGTCCCCGTACACGCGTGCGGCTTGCTCGCCGGGCGACCTGGAGAGCCATCGTACCGTGGTCGATGCCGCGTTCGCGCGCGGCACTGTGCTTCCGGCTCCTTGCGGCACGCTGTTCCGAGGCTCCGAGCAAGTGCGGCACTGGCTGGAGCGGAACTACATCGCGCTCAACGAGGGACTCCACTTCGTGGCTGGTCGCTGCGAAGCGCGCGTGTACGTTTCCCGGAGTGCCGATGAGGCAGTGTCCCTGGATGAATCGAAGGCGGCCACCGATGCCGCAGTCGAGTGTTTCAGACTGTTGGGCCGTGGTGCCGTGGCTACCTTGTCGATGCCACCGCGGGTGGCGCCCCCGGTGCTGGGGCACGCGTACCTGATCGAGCAGGATCGATGGTCCGAGTTCTCCGACCAGGTGCGCGAACAGGCGCTGCGCTGCGTGGAGTTGGCCTTCCAGCAGACGGGCCCCTGGCCACCGTACGACTTCGTACGAATGGACTTCCGCGCATGAGCCATGTTCTGTCCTGATTGCGGCACGTGGAACCGGAACGCCGGCATCACATGTACGCGTTGCGCGCAGGAGCTCCCGGAGCTTCGCGATGCGCCGGAGGAGCGGCCCGACCCGGAGCTCGACCAGCTCAGGCGCAACACAGGGTGGCACTACCGCATATACCGCAGGATCGCCACTGGTGGAATGGCCAGCGTTTACGCCGCGCGGCACGCACGCCTGGGGCGGCCCGTGGTGATCAAGGTGTTGCTGCCGCACCTGGCGCGCGACGCGGAGATGCGCGAGCGCTTCCGCCGCGAGGCCGAGGCCGCGGCGCAGCTGGTCCACCCGTACATCTGCCAGATCCTCGACTACGGAGAGCTGGAGTCGACAGTCTTCCTGGTGATGCCTTACATGGGCGGCGGGTCGCTCGCGGAGCTCATCGTGCGCGGCGGCACCGTCGCGCCGGAGCTGGCGTGCACCGTCTGCGCTCAGGTGGCCGTGGCGCTGGATTACGCCCACCGCCACGGAGTGGTGCATCGCGATGTGAAACCCGACAACATTCTGTTCGATGATGACGGCAACGCGCTCATAACAGACTTCGGAATCGCGACAGCTCGCTTCCATAACCGTCTCACGGTGACTGGCCGAGCCATGGGGACCCCGCACTACATGTCGCCCGAGCAGGCGATGGGGAAGCTGGTGGATGGACGCAGCGACATCTACGCACTGGGAGTCATGCTGTACGAGATGCTCGTCGGCTTTCCACCGTTCGACGGCGCGGACTCCTACTCGATCGGTTACAAGCACGTACACGAGACGGCGGCGTCGCCTGACGTGGTGGATTCACGCACCCCGCCGGCGATCGCCGCCATCGCCATGAAGTGTCTCTCCAAGAATCCCGCCGAGCGTTACCAGCGAGGTAACGACCTCGCCGACGCTCTGATCGCTTGTCTCGCGCCCTCGCGCGGCTCTGAAGGACTCCGTGCCGCGTGGCTCTCGCGCCGCCTCGGTATCACTCCCACGTCATCATGAAACTCACCCACGAAACAATAGCCATCCACACCAGGCACGCCTTCACCATCGCTCGCGGAGGTGCCAGCGAGTGGCGCATAGTGGTGGTGCGCGTCACCGACGATGATGGGTGCTGGGGCTGGGGTGAGGCGGCTCCCAGTCGGTTCTATGGCGAGACGGCTGATACTGTGCCGGCAGCCCTCGCGCAGTTCGCGCCCGTGCTCGAACACGCGGATCCCTGGTCGTTGGAAGCCATCGAGGGGGAGCTCAATCGTGTGATGCGGGGCAATGCCGCGGCCAGGAGCGCCGTCAGCGCCGCACTGCACGACCTCGCGGCCAAGCGGCTCGGGATACCGCTCTACAAGATGTGGGGGCTCGACCCGGCGCGCGCGCCTCGGTCCAGCTTCACCATCGCGATAGCCGGCGAGGCGGAGCTGCGCCAGAAGGTACGTGAAGCCGAGGCGTACCCGATCCTCAAGGTGAAGCTCGGCACCGACCGCGACGAGGAGATCGTACGTATCATCCGCGAGGAAGCGCCGCGGAAGACCCTGCGCGTAGATGCCAACGCGGCGTGGAATGTGAAGCAGGCTCTGAGGACCATCGAACGCCTGGCGGAATATGACGTCGAGTTCGTGGAGCAGCCGCTCCCCCCACAGGATCTCGAAGGGCTGCGTTTCGTTCGCGAGCGCTCGCCTCTGCCGATAATCGTCGATGAATCGTGCCTCGTGGCCTCCGACATTCCCCGCCTGGCGGGCGCGGTGGACGGGATCAACATCAAGCTCGAGAAGTGTGGAGGGCTACGCGAGGCGCTCAGGATGGTGGCCACTGCGCGTGCCAATGGGATGCTCGTGATGATGGGCTGCATGATCTGCACGAGCCTGGCCATAACCGCTGCGGCTCACATGTCGCCCCTCCTCGATTTTGCCGACCTCGACGGCGCTGCGTTGCTCGCCGATGACCCGTTCCGGGGCGCCACGATAGATGGCGGCACGATTGCCATACCCGCCGGACCAGGGCTGGGCGTAGAGCGGGTATGACGGAGGAGCGCCTCGTCGAGGTCGCGCTTCCACTCCCGTTATTTCGCACGTTCACTTATGCCGTGAACGAGCGGTCGGCCGACCCGATCATCGCCGGCACCCGGGTCGTGGTGCCGCTGCGGCGCAAGCAGGCAATCGGAATCTGTCTCGGGCCGAGCGATGGGGCAGGCGTGAAGAGCCCGCGCGCCATCCTCGATGTACCAGATGCGGGCCCGGTACTCGGGGCGGGGATGCTCTCGCTATGTAAATGGATCTCCGAGTACTACGTGGTTCCGATTGGCCTCGTGACTCGCGCGGTCCTCCCGGCCCTCCTCACCGGAGTGGCGGCGCCACATCCCGTGCGCAAGACCAAGCGCGTCGCGGTGCTCGCGCGCGAGCTCCCGTCGCTTCAGGAGCGCGACGCCATCTTCGCGCGCGCCCGGCGCCAGCGCGAGCTGTACGAGGTGATCGAGCAGCTCGGCGGGCGGTGCGAGGTGGCCCACCTGACAGGCCAGCTCGGCTTCTCACATGCCGTGATCCGGAAGCTCGCCGCGCGCGGGATCATCACCGTCGAATCGGAGGTGGTGGTGCGCGATCCGTTCGCCGCGCGCGCAGCTCGCCCGGCCGAGCCGCACGAGCCCACTCCGGCGCAGCGGTGCGCCATAGATGCGCTCGCGGCCGGCGGTGGGGGCGACGTCTTTCTTCTGCACGGCGTCACGGGAAGTGGGAAGACCCTCGTGTACATAGAGTTTCTGCGCGAGATAGTGGAGCGGCGAGGACAGACGGCGATCGTTCTCGTCCCCGAGATCGCGCTCACTCCTCAGACTGTGGACCGCTTCCGCGCCGTGTTCGGCGATCGAGTGGCCGTATTGCACTCCGCCCTGAGCGATGGTGAGCGCTACGACGCGTGGCTCGCGCTCCAGCGCGGCGAGAAGAGCATCGCCGTGGGGGCGCGCTCTGCCGTGTTCGCGCCACTGGAGAATCTGGGCGCCATCATCGTGGACGAGGAACACGAAGGGAGCTACAAGAACGGTGAGACCCCTCGCTACCACGCGCGAGAGGTGGCCGTGGTGCGGGCGCGGCGCGAGGGGGCCGTGGTGGTTCTCGGGAGCGCCACGCCCAGCCTGGAGAGCTGGCGCAACGCTCACAGGGGCAAGTACAAGTTGCTCTCCCTCCCGGACCGCGTGGGATCCGGCCGGCTCCCCGCGGTCGAGGTTGTGGACCTGCGCACGATGAACACCCGTTCGTCGAAGGGGATGCCGGAAGGCGACGAGCGCGCCGCGCACGCGGCCTTCCAGCGTGTCTTCAGCGAGCCACTGGAGGCGGCACTGGGCGAGCGTCTACAGCGCGGCGAGCAGAGCATCCTGCTACTCAATCGCCGTGGCTATGCGTCGTTCGTGCAGTGCGAGGACTGCGGTGATGTGAGGAGTTGCCCCAACTGCAGCATCACCCTCACCTATCATACGAGCCCCGAACGCCTCATCTGCCACTACTGCCTGCACGAGGAGCCTCCCGCGCGCACCTGCGACCGCTGCGGCGGAGCAGCTGTGCACCAGCGCGGGCTCGGTACCCAGCAGGTCGAGCGTCTCCTGTCCGAGCGCTACCCGTATGCCTGTATAGCGCGCATGGACGTGGACACCACGAGCGGCAAGTGGGCGCACGCGGAGATACTCGATCGCGTGGCGAGCGGGGAGGTAGAGATCCTGCTCGGCACCCAGATGATCGCCAAGGGGCTCGACTTCCCCAATGTCACGCTGGTGGGCGTGATCGACGCCGATGTGGGAATCAACATGCCCGACTTCCGCGCGTCCGAGCGCAGCTTCCAGTTGCTGAGCCAGGTGGCCGGTCGCGCGGGGCGGGGACCGAAGGGCGGGGAAGTATTCATCCAGACGCGTGTACCGGATCATCACGCGGTCCGGTGCGCGCTGGCGCACGACTACCATGCTTTCGTCGCCAGCGAGCTTCCATCCCGGGACGAGCCGCCGTATCCTCCGGCCATTCGGCTGGCGAATGTTGTTTTCAGCGGCACCGCGGAGGAACCGACCGCCGACCTGGCGCTGGCGGCGGCGGAGTGGCTACGGAAGCTCCTGGCCGCGCGTGAGATTGAAGGCGTCTGGGTGGTGGGACCGGCTCCGTGCCCCATAGACCGCATCAAACGCCGCTGGCGCTGGCACCTGCTCCTCAAGAGCCGTCGCGCCACGCCCCTGATGCGCGTGGCGCGCTACTTCATGGAGCGCTTCGAAGTACCGTCGGCGTACGAGATGAGGATCGCGCTCGATCGGGATCCTGTTTCGGTGCTGTAGCCGGATCCACGCCGCGGCGTCCCGCTTCCCGGCCCCCCCGGCCGCAAGTAGCTTTCACTCGTGCCCACATTCTCACATCCCGACTTCACGGCGCCTCGTTTCACGCACGCGCCGGACGCCCGATTCATAATGGCGCCTGCCGATGGCGTCCTTCCCGAGGGGTTCTTCTCCACGACTAACCTGCCCACCTACGTGCGGATCGGGGGCGACTGGCGCATGCCGCTCGAGCCACGCATGGATGGCGCGCTCGTGCTCGATTCCTCTCGCGAGCTCTGGGTGAAGGAGATGCGACGCGTCCGGAAGGGGGAGATGGTGGCGGTGGGGCTCGCCGAGGATGGTTCCGATGGGATCTTCGTTCACGCTACCGCGTTTCTCGGCGGCGGCGGCGAGGGCGAGTTCAAGTTCATGGGTAGCGCCGTATCGCGCGAGAAGCCCATCGACTATGGGTTGATGGCGCGCCTTCTGGTGGACGAGCGCGAGCGCGGTGGCTATCCGATCTGGGTCACCGGCCCCGCCCTGGTCCACTCGCGTGCTCGCGTGGACATGAGCTGGTTCATCTCCAATGGCTTCGTGAGCGCGCTCCTCGCGGGGAACGCCGTGGCGGTGCACGACATCGAGGCTTCCATCTTTGGCACCACGCTCGGCATGACCGGCCAGGGTGCGGCAACCACGGGCGGGCACGGCCTGCACATGCGTGCCATCAACCGTGTTCGAGCCGCGGGATCCATCGCGGCGGCCGTGGAGGCCGGGCTGATCACCGACGGGATCATGCATGCCTGTGTGATGCATCAGGTGCCGTTCGTTCTCTCGGGGTCCATCCGCGACGATGGTCCGCTGCCCGATGTGATCAGCGATTCGGTCGCGTCCCAGGATGCCATGAAGATCCACACGGCCAGAGCGACGATGGCGATCCTCATCGCCACGGCACTGCACGCGATCGGAGTGGGCAACATGCTCCCTGCCTTCGTGACCGAGGCCGATGGTTCCATGCGGGAACTGACCACGATCTGCGTGGATTCTTCGGAGTTCGTCGTCAGCAAGCTCAAAGACCGCGGCACGCACCAGGCATTTGGCGTGGTCACCAATGCGCAGGACTTCATGCACATCCTGCGGATCTATGTGGAGCGTGAGCTCAGCGCTCGTGGCACTCAGGCAACGCCGCCGGCGGTCGCGGCCACGCGATGACCGGCGATGGCCGCTCGCGCTTCCTCCGTTCGATCGCGGAGCACATCGATGCGGACCGCGTGGAAGAGGTGCATCTCTTCCCAGCCATCCGGCAGGGAGGGCGGGAGAGCGGAGTCGCGGTGATAACTCTGCTGCCCGAGGTCCCGGCTGAAGTGGAGACCGCGATCGAGGTGGAGGGCGCGGTGCTGGCTGATGAGGCAGCAGGCTCGGGCGAAGAAGTGGAAGCTGTGGATGCAGCGGATGCTGGGGACGTGGCGGGTGTGAAAGAGGTAGTGGAGATGGGCGAGGTGCTCGACGTGGGCGAAACGGTAGTGTCGGGCAATGCGGCGGACGCGGGCGAGCCTGTAGCTGTAGATGCGATAGGTGTCGTCAGCGCTGATGCTCCGAGCCCGAGCGTGCCGAGGCTGCTGCAGCGCTACGTGGTGCTGCGTGCCAATTACCGGCTCACGCTCAAGGGGCCGGATCGTGGCAAGTGGGAGGTAGGCGTGGTGGAGGAAGCCGACGCGCCAGCATCCACGATCGCCGAGGTAGTCCGCGGCGTGCAGGAACGATCCGGTGACTGGGGAGGCGGTGGAGCGGGCGGCGATGACGAGACGCCCGAGCGACTCACGGGCGATGGTTTCCGGGCGGCGCTGACCGAGGTACCGTGGACCACGAAACAGTGATCGAGGAATTCCGCTCCTATCTGCGCGAGCATAACCTCCCGGTCACGCCCCAGCGTCTGGCCGTCGCTGAGGTGTTGCTCCTGCGCGATCGGCACTTCACCGTCGATGAGATCGAACAGGAGCTCCGCGCGCGTGGCATCCCGGTGGGAACCGCGACTGTATATCGCACGCTAGAGGTGCTCGTTCGCAGCGGCCTGGTAGTGGAGCGCGACTTCGGCGAGGGCTTCAAACGCTACGAGAGCTCGCGCGGGATGCCTGAGCATGAGCACTTGCTCTGCACCGTGTGCGGCCGGGTGGTGGAGTTCCAGGACGAGCGGCTCGACAGGATGTCCACGCTTCTG
>DATCXG010000638.1:0-3358 GCA_036565945.1 Gemmatimonadaceae bacterium | reverse complement strand
CGGTCGCCGGGCAGGCGTGACGCCCGGCATCGCCGCAACCCGGCCGCGCGACGGCGGTTGTTCACGTGAGGGAGGGATCGGAGCGCGAGCGCGGCGAGGGGCTTCCAGCAACGATCGGTGCCTCTTCAGAGACTGCCTTGCCAGCACCGCTGCAGCGCCGCATACTCACGCGGCATCGCCAGCAGGTTGATGGTGTGCCCCACCCGCCCAACCGCACCGCAGCAATCGCCGGTCACATCCCACGAAGATCCGCCGCACCCGAGGAGCCCAAATGCATCCACGCGCTGTCCGCAATTGTACGATGGCCATCGGCGCCATAGCGCTTGCTGCCGCGACGGCACCCGCGCAGAGCGACGCACCGCTCCTCCTGCGCGAGCCCGCACTGAGCGCGGATCAGATCTGCTTCACCTTCGCCAGCGATATCTGGCTCGTCCCGCGCGCTGGTGGCACGGCGCGACGGCTGACCGCATCCCCCGACGCCGAGTCAGGCTGTAGCTTCTCGCCCGACGGCAAGTTGGTCGCCTACACCGGCACCACGGGGACGAACCCCGATGTGTTCGTGATTCCTACCGCGGGCGGCACTCCGAAGCAACTCACCTTCCACCCCGGCGCGGACCTCGTGCGCGGCTGGACACCCGATGGCAGAGTCCTGTTCGTCTCGGGGCGGAGCAGCTACACGTTGAGCTCCATGTCCACCTCCCGGCTCTTCGTGCAGGCGGTCGACGCCGTCGCTCCCACCGCTGTGGACCTGCCTAACGGTTGGGATGGTGCTTTCAGCCCGGACGGCAAGCGCCTGGCGTATATGCCCATCGCCAACGCGAACGAGATCTGGAAACGCTACCAGGGTGGCCGCACCACTTCCATCTGGATCGCCCGGCTCGCCGACGCATCGATCGAGCGGGTGCCTCGTGACAACTCCACCGACAAGCAACCGATGTGGGTGGCCGACACGATCTTCTTCCTCTCCGATCGCGACGGCGCCACCACGCTCTACTCGTACGACCTCGCCTCGAAGCGCATAGCGAAGCGGATCGACAACAAGGGGCTCGACATCAAGAACGCGTCGGCCGGCCCGGGCGGGATCGTGCTCGAGCAGTTCGGCGCCATCCGGCTCTACGATCTCACGACGGGCAAGGATGCCGCCATCCCGATCCGGCTGGACGGCGAGCTCACCGGTGCGCGCCCGCACTGGGTCAGCGTGAGCGACAAGCTCCAGCACCCCGCCCTCTCCCCCACCGGGGTGCGCGCGGCCTTCGAGGCGCGCGGCGAGATAATCACGGTGCCGGCCAGAAAGGGCGATGCACGCAACATCACTGGGACAGAAGGAATAACCGAGCGCTTCCCCATCTGGTCGCCCGACGGACAGACCCTCGCCTACTTCTCCGACTCCGGCGGCCCGTATCACCTCGAGATCCGCGGACAGACGGGGATGGGCCCATCGCGGCGGATCGCGCTCGATGGCGACAGCACTTACTTCTACACACCGGTGTGGTCGCCCGACGGCAAGCGCATCGCGTACAGCGACTCGCGCTCCTGGATCTGGATCGCCGATGTCGCAACCGGCAAGGTGACCAGGGTCGATGCTGACCCACTCGGCGCCGGCTTCAACGACGGCGGCACTCAGTTAGCGTGGTCGCCCGACTCGCGCTGGCTCTCGTACTCGCGCTCCATCGCCAACCGGCTCGGCGCGGTCTTCGTGTACGACGTGACCCATGGAAAGTCCACGCAGGTCACCGACGGGATGAGCGACGCACGCTCGCCCGCGTTCGACGCGAGCGGCAAGTACCTGTACTTCACCGCCAGCACCGACGCCGGACCAGCGTCCGACTTCAGCATGACCACCTTCGACCACCCAGTCACGCGCAGCCTCTACGCAATCGTGCTGCCAAGGGACCTCCCCTCCCCCATGGCGCCGGAGAGCGACGAGGAGGAGGCGAAGGCCGACAGCGCGGCCAGGAGCGCGGCCAGAGCAGCCGCCGGAGATGTACGGGGCGCCAGGGCCGCCAAGCCGGACAAGGCGGACAGCACCACCGCGGCGCCGGAGCCGGTCCGCATCGACTTCGACGCGATCGACCAGCGCACCGTGGCACTCCCGGCTGCGCCCAAGGGTTACGTGGCAGTCGTCCCAGGCAAGGAAGGGATTCTCATACTGGCTGAGGATCCGCTCGTCCCGGTGGACCTGCAGGATGGCGGTCCGCCGCAGCTCGCCCTCTACAAGTTCGACCTCGGCAAACGGAAAACCACGCCGCTCATCGATGGCGTCAGCGCCTTCGACCTCTCACGCGACGGGCAGAAGCTGCTCTACAAGGTGCGGGACGCGTGGGCAATCGCGTCGATCGAATCTCCTGTGACGCCGGGCGACAGCGCGATCGCCACCGACGACATCCAGGTCGCCACCAATCCGCGCGCCGAGTGGCGGGAGATGTACCACGAGGCCTTCAGGCTGCAGCGCGCATTCTTCTATGATCCCAACTACCATGGTCTCGATCTCGCGGCCACCGAGCGTTACTACGCGCGCTGGCTCGACGGGCTCGGCAGCCGCGACGATCTGGACTATCTCTTCAGGGAGATCTTCGGCAACCTGACCGTGGGCCACCTCTTCGTCATACCGGCCGATGAAGACGCGCCCAGGGCTCCGAGGAACGGTCTGCTCGGTGCGGACTACACCATCGAGAACGGCCGCTGGCGCTTCGCCAGGGTCTACGCGGGCGAGAACTGGAATCCCGGGTTCACCGCACCGCTCACCCAGCCGGGTGTCAACGTGCAAGCGGGCGAGTACCTGCTGGCCGTGAACGGGCAGGAGCTGACGTCGGCAGACAACGTGGATCACGCGCTCGCGGGCACGGCGCGGAAATCAGTGGTGCTGCGCGTGGGCGCTAACGCCAACGGCACCGGCGCGCGCGACGTCACGGTAGTACCGCTGGCTAGTGAGACGATGCTGCGCCACCTCGCGTGGATCGACGCCAACCGTCGTACCGTCGACAAGCTCTCCGGCGGCAAGCTCGCCTACATCTATGTACCCAACACGGCGGGCGCTGGCTACACGCGCTTCAATCGCTACTTCTTCGCGCAGCAGGACAAGTACGGGGCCGTGGTGGACGAGCGTTTCAACGGCGGCGGCAACATCGCCGACTACATGATCCACTACCTGCAGCGGGACAGACCGTTCAACTACGTCGCGGCACGCTACGGGGATCCGCTTCCCATACCAGCCGGCGCGATCTACGGCCCGAAGGTGATGCTCATCAACGAGTACGCGGGTTCCGGCGGCGACGAGTTCCCCTGGCTCTTCAGACGCTTCAAGGTGGGCCAGATCGTGGGGACACGGACTTGGGGCGGCCTCGTGGGAATCGGCGGC
>DATCXG010000622.1:0-8718 GCA_036565945.1 Gemmatimonadaceae bacterium | reverse complement strand
CTGGCCTCACTTCGCGATGTGCGCCGGGTGGGCGAGCGCATCTTCACCGAGGCCACCATTGCCGCCCACTCGCAGCGACTGGCGGCAATCGTGGATGACTACCACGAGAGTACACCACTGGAGCCCGGGGCGCCGCTGCAGTCCGTACGTGCGCGGTTGGGAGCCGAGCCGATGCTCGCTGCGCTGGTGCTGGAGGAGCTCGTGAGCGCCGGGCTGCTCGAGGTGAACGGCGCGCTCGTTATGCGGCGCGGTTGGCGGCCCACGCTCACAGCCGCCATGCAGTCGGCGCGCAAGTTGCTACTCGATGCGCTGAGGTCGGCGGGGTCCGAGCCGCCGTCGGTGGGCGAGCTCGAGCCGCGCTTCGGCGCCGAGACGGGGCCGCTCCTTCGCTTGCTCGAGCGGGAGGGAAGCGTGGTGCAGGTGGAGGCCGAGAGGTACTACGCCACCGAGGCGCTGACTGAGATCGTGAACAAGCTGCGGGGCGGAATGGCAGTGGGCAGGAAGTACAGTCCGGCGGAACTGCGCGATCTACTGGGGTTCTCGCGCAAGTTCCTGATCCCCATCCTGGAATACTGCGATCGGAGTGGAGTCACGCAGCGACAGGGTGGCGAGCGGGTGCTGGCCCGGAGTTGACGGTTCGCGCGGAGGCATTCTTTTCGCATGGCGTGCTCAACGGGTATGGAAGCCGCCGCGTAGGGTAGTAGGGGCGGCGTGGATTGCTTGACAGAAGTGCCGTTCTCGCCCTATGTTCGGCGTCGAAGCGGCTCTTGTATACATTATTGGAAGGAGTGCCCCTAAGCACCATCTTGCGTCTGTCGAGGAAGGCACATGAAGCACCGTTGGGCAGCGCTGGTCGCCGTGCTAGCCCTAGGCGCGCTCGTGCCAAGAATTGCGGTGGCGCAGGGGACAACTAACCCTCCGGCTGCCGTAGAGCGCAGCCCCGGGGTGCAGCTCGGCCAGAACTACCCCAACCCATTCAACCCGGCAACCACGATTCCATTCACCATCGGGGATCCGCCGGGCTGTACCGCCGATGGTGGCCAGCAGCATCGAGTGACGCTGCGGGTATACAACGTGCTCGCGCAGTTAGTCGCGATCCCAGTGTTGCGGCAGGGTAGTGGGGTAGGAGAGGGCCAACCGGCGGTGGACGTCACGCTCGCATGCGGTACGTACACCGCGTACTGGGATGGTAGGTACATGAGCACCTCTCAGGAGGTGCCGTCTGGCGTGTACATCTACCTTCTGGAGGTGGATGGCCGCTCGATTGGAAAGAAGATGATCATGATGCGATGATGGCTCGCGCCGTCACTCGCCAGAGCGCGGCGACCGCTTCCGGAGTCGCCGCGCTCGTGTCATCATGGGGCCGTTGGCGCGCGCTCTCGTTCGGCAGGGGGCAGCCGCCTGCCCTCGGAAATGCGTTCGATCTCTCGCCAACTATTCAGGGCCCGCTGTGGGTCGTCAGCCACCTCTCGCGCCATGCTCTCGAGCCCTTCCACCGTGAGCCCGTGGGCACGCAGAACCGCCCCCCGTGCCGAGTCCCGTGCGGCGCTGTCGAGCGATGTATCGGTCCCGATCATGCGGAGTTCAGCCATTGCGTTGACGAAGACCGAATCCTGGACCACGCCGTCCTGGCTCGAGCGGGCGCAGGCGCTGGCGGTGCCGAGCACCAGGGCCGCGAGAAGGGCAAACGATTGTCGTGACATGCGGGCAAGGGTAGAGGCGGGCCGGTGCGGAGTCAATGTCACCCAGGCAGCACCTCTTAGCGGACTACCCACTCTACGGCAGCGCACAGTCGCTCCGGAAGAAGATTCTCATGCCAATATGGCACCGATGCTCGGCATCCTTCTTGCCAACTGGCGCAGGTATCATGGCAAGGTATAATGGCTTATGCCATGCTTGATAAGGTACTTCCTCAGATAGGATAGAGCGATGATCAACCCCGATCGGCTAACCGTCAAAGCCGCCGAAGCGCTGAATGAGGCGCTGTCCATAGCTCGGCGCAACGGCAACCCCCTGGTGTACGATGGTCACCTCCTGTTGGCACTGCTCGCCCAACCCGAGGGAATCGTCATTCCGCTGCTGCACAAGGTGGGCGCCAACGTGGCCGAACTGCGCTCGCGCGTGGAGCGCGAGATGGAGCGCTATCCTCGCCAGTCTGGGGGCGTGCAGCCATCGATGTCCCGCGAGCTGAACCAGGTGTTCGACGCGGCCGAGGCCGAAGCGCGCGCTCTCAAGGATGAGTATGTCTCCACCGAGCACATGCTCGTAGCGCTGGCCACGGTCCGCGGCACGGAGAGTCATCAGGTGCTCGATTCCGCGGGTGCCACCCGCGAGGCATTGATCGAGGCACTTCGTGCGGTGCGTGGCGCACATCGCGTGACCGACCAGAACCCGGAAACCCAGTACCAGGCGATCCAGCGCTTCACGCGCGATCTCACGGAGGCGGCGCGGGCCGGTAAGCTCGACCCAGTGATTGGTCGAGATGAAGAGATTCGTCGCGTCATCCAGGTGCTCTCGCGGCGCACCAAGAACAATCCGGTGCTCATCGGTGAGCCGGGCGTGGGTAAGACGGCCATCGTGGAAGGGCTCGCGCAACGCATAGTCAATGGCGATGTGCCCGAGAGCCTCAAGAACAAGAGCCTGGTAGCGCTGGATCTCGGCGCGCTGATAGCGGGCGCGAAGTTCCGGGGTGAGTTCGAGGAGCGTCTCAAGGCGGTGCTGAAGGAGATCACGTCCGCCGAGGGCAAGTTCGTCGTGTTCATCGACGAGCTGCACACCATCGTGGGTGCCGGGGCGGCGGAGGGTGCCATGGACGCCGGCAACATGCTCAAGCCCATGCTCGCTCGCGGCGAATTGCGCGTGGTGGGTGCGACGACGCTCGACGAATACCGCAAGCACGTGGAGAAGGACGCCGCCCTCGAGCGGCGCTTCCAACCAGTGTACGTGGGCGAGCCGACGGTGGACGACACGATTGCGATTCTCCGTGGCCTCAAGGAGAAGTATGAGGCGCACCACGGGGTGCGCATAACCGACGGGGCGGTCGTGGCGGCGGCCACGCTCTCCAACCGCTACATCGGCGATCGCTTCCTGCCCGACAAGGCGATCGACTTGCTGGACGAGGCTGCGTCGCGGCTCCGGATAGAGATCGATTCGATGCCGCAGGAGATCGATGAGGTGGAACGGCGCATCACGCAGCTCGAGATCGAGCGACGCGCGCTGGAGAAGGAGAAGGACCCGGCTTCCGTCGAGAGGCGCGAGGGGGTGGAGCGTGAGCTCGCAGAGCTTCGCGAGCGCTCGTCCGGGATGAAGGCGCAGTGGCAGCTCGAGAAGGAAACTCTCACGCGCGTTGCGGCCGTGACGCAGCAGATCGAGCAGGCGCGCGTGGAGGCCGAACAGGCGCAGCGCTCGGGGGATCTCCAGCGGGCGGCCGAGATCACCTACGGCCGCATCCCGGAGCTCGAGCGCCAGCGGCGTGAGGCGGAGGCCGCAATGGCCAGCCGTGCACTCAGTGGCACGCAGTTCCTCAAGGAGGAGGTCGACGCCGATGACATCGCGGAGATCGTCGCTCGCTGGACAGGTATTCCCGTCTCACGGATGATGGAGAGCGAGCGCGAACGGCTCACGCACCTGGACGATGTTCTTGCGAGTCGGGTGATAGGTCAGGAGCAGGCGGTGACCGCCGTGGCTAACGCGGTGCGCCGTTCACGCGCCGGGCTGCAGGATCCCAATCGGCCCATCGGCTCGTTCATATTCCTGGGCCCCACTGGCGTAGGAAAGACCGAGACGGCGAGGGCACTGGCGGAATTCCTGTTCGACTCCGAGCAGGCCATGGTGCGAATCGACATGTCGGAGTACATGGAGAAGCACGCGGTGGCGCGGCTCATCGGGGCTCCTCCCGGCTACGTGGGGTTCGAGGAGGGCGGCCAGCTCACGGAGGCCATCCGTCGCCGCCCTTACTCCGTGGTGTTGTTCGATGAGATAGAGAAGGCGCACCCCGATGTGTTCAACATCCTGCTCCAGATCCTCGACGACGGGCGCCTGACTGATTCACAGGGACGCACGGTGGACTTCCGGAACACGGTGATCATCATGACGTCCAACATCGGCGGGCAGTACATTCTGGAGTACGGTACCGGCGACTGGACCCGGGTGGAACGGCAGGTGCTTGATGCCCTCAGGCAGCATTTCCGGCCCGAGTTTCTCAACCGGGTCGATGACATCATCATCTTCAATCCGCTGGCAATGGATCAGATCGAGCGGATAGTCGACCTGCAGCTCCACCGGCTCGAGAAGCTCCTGGCAGATAGGAAGCTCACGATCGAGATCACGCCGGAGGCGAAGCGGGTACTGGCACAGGAGGGGTTCGATCCGGTGTACGGCGCACGTCCTCTCAAACGGGCGATCCAGCGCCACATCCAGAATCCACTGGCGCTGGCGGTCCTGGAGGGGCGTTTTCAGGAGGGCGATCACATATTGGTCACTCGCTCGGCGGAGGGTGGGTTGCAGTTCGAGCGCGCGCCGCAGGGCGCCGACTCGGCGGTGCCGGTTGGCGCATGAGCCACGACAGGAGCGGTTCTGTCTGAGAGCGCGCGGGAGCGCGAGGAAGGTTTGATGCGTCGCGCGCTCGAGGTGGCGCGCGACGCTCTCTCGAATGGCGAAGTCCCCGTGGGGGCTGTGGTAGTGCGCGGAGATGAGATTATCGCCAGCGCTGGCAACCGCACGGCGCGCGATGGTGATGCCACAGCACACGCCGAGTTGCTGGCCATCCGCGAGGCTTCGCGCGCGCTGGGTGGCTGGCGCCTCGAAGGGTGCACGCTGTACGTGACGCTGGAGCCGTGCGCCATGTGCGCGGGCGCGATCGTGCTCTCTCGCGTCGCGCGCGTGGTATTCGGTGCGTGGGATGACAAGGCCGGAATGGCGGGCTCGGTGGAGGATCTATTGCGTCATCCGAGGCTCAATCATCGTCCCGAGGTGGTGGGTGGCGTTCTGGCGGCCGAGTGCGGTGGATTACTGAGTGATTTCTTTGCCACGCGACGCGCAGAGTCCGTTGACACTCCACCGGTGGTCGGGTAATTTTCCGGACTGTAGTTGGACGGGTGGCCGAGTGGTTGAAGGCACCGGTCTCGAAAACCGGCATACCGGCAACGGTATCGTGAGTTCGAATCTCACCCCGTCCGTGGGATGCCGGACGATGAGAGAAACAAGAGGTGCTCTCAACGCGCCGGAAGAAGGCGGGCCTGCGCCCGCCTTCGTCATTTGGATGGGTGGCCGAGCGGTTTAAGGCGCACGCCTGGAAAGCGTGTGGGGTGTAACAGCCCTCGCGGGTTCGAATCCCGCCCCATCCGTTGTAACTCAGCACCACCTGTGCTGGGCGACCGCTCGATGCGCCGACATCTCGCGCGCGGCAGATGCGATGGCCGCGTGACCTAGGGCTCGGGTCGCGGCTTGGCCGTGCGACCAGTGGCATTGCCACTGGGATTGCTCCGGGGCGCGGGCTCCGCTGTCGAGCGCCCACTGTTCGAAGCTTCCGGCGCCCGGCGCGTGGTCCTGGCTCGGCGATTGTCGCCGCTTCCGCCATCGCCACGAGTATAGCCCTGTCCGTTCACAACCCTGCCGTGCGGTCGCTGCTGAGCGCCGTTCGGATCCTTGATGATGATTACCGGACCGCCGCCGGGATACCAGCCGTACCCATACCCCAGACCATACGGTGAGTAGCCATAGGGTGAGTAGCCGTACCCGTATCCTGAGTAGGAGAAGGGCGAGTAGTAGTCAAATGGCGAGTAGTAGTCGTACGGCCGGAGGATCAGCGAATGAGTGGTGTGGCTGGCGTCGTACGCCGTGGAGGACAGGGACTCCGGCTGAGCATCGACGTCGATGTCGCGCGATGGCCCGATCGCGAACACCTTGGGGTACGAGAGGGCGACCATGGCGTCGATCACTCGATCTGGTACGCCGGCGTCGGCAAGCGCTGAGAGTTGCTTCGCATCCACGCCGAAGTTCTGGTGGCGCTCGATAAGCCACGCCTCCACCACCGGTGCGTCGAGTGCGTGTGACGCCTCCACGACATCCTCGGTGGTGAGTGGAGCTGCCGCCACTGTGCGTGCCGTGCTCACCGCTAACGAACGATCGCCTACAGCTGCCGAGAGCTCTCCCTCCAGCTCCGGAGGAATGGGAGCTTCGCGATAACGAAGCACCCGCACGCCGCTACCCTGCTGTGCAGAGACGCTCCGCGCGTCCAGCCATACACCGCCTGGGGCCATGGCGAGCAGCCCGCTCGATACGCGCTTCAGCCCGTTGCCGCAGTCGTACTCGGACTTCAGGTATACTCGCTGGCCCTCGCGCGACCACTGCGCGCTCTGCCATCCCGTGCAGCCGCCTTCGCTGCTCGGCAACCGCTTGCCAACCGCGTCGATATACTCACGCGCCACGATGTGGCCGCTGTCGATGGTTGCAATGTCCACGGCAGAGGTTCCCGCCGCCGGGAGGATGCACACCAGGCGATCGCGGGACCCTTCGCCCGGGAGGGGCATGGCACCCGCCGGCTCCCAGCAACCGAGCCAGGCTTGCCAGCGCGCGTCGGTTCGCGCCGATTGCGCGGGCGTCGCACTGGCTCCGGTGAGTAGCATCACCCCGGCGAGTATCGCACTCGCGATGACGGTGCCTCGACCCAGCTTCACTCGATTGAGCATGAGATCCCTCTCTCTCAGAACCTGACCGCGATACCAGCCGTTATTGCGAACCCCGATAGGTCGATCCTGTCGAAGTCTACGAAATCCTCGCTCATGTTTGCCCTGGCCCATGTGTACCTTCCCTCGCCGGTCAGCATCCATCGCGGGCTCAGGGAAACATCGATACCAGCCATGGCGTGCGCCTCGGGCGTCCACCCGGACGACTTGAAGACATCGCTGAATACCGCGTCGGACTCTGAATCGATGAAGTCCCCGGACTGGCGAAAGCTGTACCACATTGCTCCGCCGCCGCCGCCAAGGTAAGGGGCGAACTTCGCCGGAATCCAGGCGAAGCGTCCGATGCTACGGCCGCGTGGCGTCATGTAGGCCTTGAGGCTCGCCGTGAGTGGTACTCGCCGGAACGTTGTGGTCTGCTCGATCGGCAGATCATTGTTGTCCACGAAGTCCCGGTACTCCGAAGGCGTGCTCGAACCAGCGTAAGAGGCGCCGAGCACGACGTCCAGTCGTGGGCTCACTCTGAATCCGAGATCAGAGCCGATCGTGAAGCCGCTGAAATCTCCACGCCCGATGGTGAGCTGTCGCTCGGCGAACGAGAATATGTCGCTCCGGGCATTCGCGTGGCCGAATCCGCCACGAAGAGCCAGCGTGGCCACTGGCTCCTTGAAGAAGAACCCATCGCCCATTCCCTGCGCCAACGACGGCGCGGCCGAGGAGAGGAAAGCGAGTGTCGCGGCGATAACCATGGCCCCGATGCCGAACGGGGTACTTCTGTCCACCCCAGTGCAGCTGACACATCGATGAGTCGCCATGCTTGCCCCCGCTGAGCTCTTGTCTTCGTTCCAGTGTAGTCAGCGTTCGCCTTCTTCAGCGCCCGCACCCCCCGGGCCCGACCGCTGCATACCTGGGGACACTGTTATTGATACGCACGCCCAAGGGCAATCGTTCCAGTGATATCGGGTGGCTGATTCGAGTCGTTGGGCGGAAGTTGCGATGCCATCCGCGCCAGGCTGGGTGCCAACACCCCGCCTGTACCAGTGATCAGCGCGGCCCGGTGCGCGAGCGTGCTGCTACGATGATGAGGAGCGGCAGCGCCGCGAGCTGTGCCGCGACAGAGAAGGCGATGAGCGCGCCAGTCGACCGGTCGTAGAGTATTCCCATCAGCGCGCTCCCGATGAACCAGAACACGCCATAGCCGGCATCGAAGATGCCATACGCGCTCGCGCGCCTGGAAGTGGATACCATTCCGGCGACCGCGGCACGTATCACTGAGCTCTGCACTCCCATGCCCACTCCCCAGAGCGCCATTCCGGCGACCGCCATGGTGACGCCTCCCAGGAACACGAGCGGAGCGAAGAGTGCCGACAGTAGCACCGCGACCACCAGCACCGGCATCCCCACTCGGTCGAACAGCCAGCCGGCCACGAGCGCGGACACCGCGGCCGTCCCCATGGCGACGGCGTACACGAGCGGGATCCATGCGACGGGCATCACCGAGTCCTTCGCGAAGTGATAGGCGATGAGAGGAAAATCGGCGTAGCCGGCGGCAACGAGTGCGGATGCTCCGAGGTAGATCCAGTACAGCCGGGGTATTCCCCGGCCCTCGATCTCGGGCGTCGCGACCTCCAGGTCGCTCGGCCTGGGGAACTCGCGTCGGGCAGCGAGGAGTACGATGAACGAGAGCAGCGCCGGTACCAGGAGCAGCGCGAACGCGGTGCGATAATTTCCGCCGGTGGCGAGGAGCACTGCCGATATCACGACCGGGCCTATCAGCGCGCCGGTCTGGTCCATCGCCTTGTGTAGACCGAAGCCCCAACCGCGTCCCATCTCCGCGGTCGCGTGCGCCAGCATGGCGTCGCGTGCCGGCTTGCGGATGGCTTTGCCGGTTCGCTCCAGCATCATGAGACCAACCGCCACCTCCCACCTTCCGGCGAGCGCGAGCGCCGGCATGGCGAACAGGTTGATCAGGTAGCCGATGATGGTGACCGGCCAGTACTTGCCGCTGCGGTCGCTCAGGTACCCCGAGCCCAGA
>DATCXG010000618.1:0-2199 GCA_036565945.1 Gemmatimonadaceae bacterium | reverse complement strand
GACTCGGGACGGAGTTATGAGCTCCTGACAGGCTCCAGCGAACCTAGCCCGTCGGTCACTCGCTCACGGTTGTAGCAGCGCCGTGAGCTCAACCGTTCGCACATGGCACTGGTCGCGGGTTACAACGACATCACTCCTCGTCCAGATCGCATACCCGTCCTGCTGTACAGTGACCGTGTAGACACCCGCCCGCTCATGCGCCAGGCCGTAAGGGCCTGGGTACTCGTCTGCCGTGATCGCGGTCTGGATGAATGCGCCGTCTCTGGCGGTGATCTTGGCACCCTCCCCCACGGGTGCGTTGCTGCTCGAGTCCAGCACTTCCACGGCGATGCCCGACCGGGCTTCGCTCGTGCAGACGACGGGGGAGGTGAGGGCGCCGCAGCCGGTGACCAGTGCGGCACCGGCGACGATCAGTGTAGTGCGCAGGCGTGATGACATAGGATCTCGGTGGCCAGGTCGAGCCGCGAGACAGCGGGTCAAACCTCCTGACCGCATTTTACCATATCAGAGCGGGTCTCGCTCCACCCCGGTCGTGGTGAGCACCACCGGCTCGATCGCGCCGCGCGAGTCGAAGTGCATCTCGTCGATGCAGACCACGCGATGATTGCGATCGTGATCGCCGAGCGGACGGCGGTGATAGACGATGTACCATCCCTTCGATCCCGGTGCGTGCAGCACGGAATGATGGCCGGCGCCGGTCGCGACTTTTGGATCCTGCTGGAGAATCCGCCCTGCGCGCTCGAAGGGGCCGAGCGGTGAAGTGCCCATCGCATAGGCGACGGCGTAGTCCGGTCCCGTCCAGCCGCCCTCGGACCACATGAAGTAGTACTTGCCGTCCTTGACGAACATCCACGATCCCTCGACGTAGCCTTCGGGAGTGATCTCCCTGAAGGCGGAGCCATCGTCGAAGCGCGCGAAGCCGGTGAAGTCCGCGTTCAGCTTCGTGATGTTGCAGTGGCGCCAGCCGCCGTAGATCAGGTAGTGCGTCCCATCGTCGTCGGTGAACACGAACGGATCGATGGGCTGAGCGCCGTTGTGGAAGCTGTCGATGAGTGGGCGGCCGATGTGGTCGTGGAACGGACCGGCCGGGTGGCGTGCGCGTGCCACGCCGATCCCTCCCACCTGCTGGTCATTCTGGATGTCGTTCGCGCCAAAGAACAGGTAGTACCAGCCGTCCTTCTTCACGATGGACGGCGCCCACACCGCTCGCTTCGCCCACGACAGATTCGCGGCGTCCAGCACGCGCGGATGCTTCGTCCACGTTACCAGGTCGGGAGAGGAGAACGCGTCGAGGAAGAGCTGTTCGTCGTACGGGGCGGAGAAGGTGGGGAAGATCCAGTACTCCCCCTCGAAGATGCGCGCCTCCGGATCAGCGTACCATCCGGGGAAAATGGGATTGCCGGAGCGCGTGGCGTCGGCGCGCTCGCTCGTACGAAGGATCGAGCCCGAGGCGCGTGAGCCGCCAACGAAGGGGAGAGTCGTCACGGCAGCCAGCGCGCGACGAACGAAGTCACGGCGGGAGATCGTCATTCCAGCGAACGTCGCTCCGGTGGTCAGGTGTATTGAGGGAGGATGCCAGTAAGCGCAGTCGCGCCAGCCGGGCCGTCATGCGCGAAGATGTCCGGACACGCGCACGACGTCCAGATGTGACACGGCCTGCGACCTGACCGACTCCACACGCGAAGAGAAGCCGCAGTCGCCCACCAACGCTGGCGGCGGCGTCCCACACATGGCATTATGCACCGAGCTGTCGCGAGCCAGTCAACGCCGCTGGCCCCCCGCTGCCGTCGGGACATGGCGCGCCGTTCCCGGTCATCACTCCACGTAATACCACCCCGGATGAGATCCCTCCGCTACCTCCCCGCCCTCGGAGTTGCGTTCGCCATCGGCTGCGCGACCGTTCGCACGACTCACCCGGTACCACAGCCGGCGATCATCCCGCACTCGCAGTGGGAATTGCAGCCGCCGCTCGGGTATCCCGCGGATGCCATTCGGCGCAACGAGCCGCCCGGTGGAACGCTCACCTTCCACGATCTCTCGGTCACGGTGCTCGGCACGTCCACGGATTCCGTGAGCGCGGCTGGTGGCTCGATTGGCGGTTCGGCAGGCTCCGGTGGCAGCTCCATAGACTCTGCCAGCATCGTACCCACATACGACGTCGTGCGCTTGCAGCTCAGCACCGGCGCCGCGCGTGTAGAG
>DATCXG010000209.1:0-25202 GCA_036565945.1 Gemmatimonadaceae bacterium | reverse complement strand
CCCAGTACAGCCGTGGCCACAGCACCGGCGTCGAGCGACACTGTTCCCAGTGCCACCGCCGCCAGGAAGAGCACGCAGAGCACGACTATCGAGCTCACCCAGAAATACGTGCGCCTCACGGCAGATCTCCCGCTTCCGGGTGCAGGAGGCGCGCTATCGCCACTGCCGCCTCTCCGAGCTGCGCCGCTGGACGGCCCACGAGCATCGTATCGATCACCACGACATGCCCGCGTCGCACCGCGCCCACGGATTGCCACACGGGCGAAGATCGGATATGGGCCGCGCCCTCGGGACCAGCGATGATGATGTCGGGGTTGCGATGGATCACGTCTTCGATCGACACCACTGGCGAAGGCGATGAGCTCTCGCCGTACACGTTGCGCCCACCGGCGATGTTCAGCAGCTCATCCATGTAGCTGCCACCGCCTATGGCGATCACCGGAGAATCCCAGATGTGCCAGAACACCGACGGCCGCGGGAGCGGCCTGGTAGCGACCCGTACCCGATCGATGGTGCGCATCACACTGTCCACCACAGACCGCGCGCGCTGCTCCTCGCCAGTTGCGACCCCCAACATGAGAGTGGCGCGTTCGAAATCAGCGAGGCGGTCGACCTTCAGGCCAATCACATCCACGCCAGCCGCGCGTAGTTGCCGGGCCGCATCGCCGTTATCCGCGCTCGCGTACAGGATGACCAGGTCGGGGTGCAGTCCCAACACACTCTCGACATTCGGCCGGAGACCAGGGCCGAGATCCGCCACTCGCCGCACCGAATCGGACCAGGTATCCCAGTGGGTGCGACCCACAACGCGCGCCCCCGCGCCCATGGCGAACAGGAGATCGGTGGTCGTCGGGTTGAGCGAGACTATGCGCGCCGGTGCCGTGCTCGTTCCACGGTCCACCTGCTCACCAAAATCGTCGACCAGAGGAGCTGTGGCCGGTGCTCTCCGCTCGCTGCAGCCGAGCAGGGCGAGAAAAGCGATAATGAGCGCGGTACGTGAGCGCAAAAAGGGCACCTTCCCTGGGGATAGATGCCCGTGCGCGATAGAGCGCAGCCGGAAGGCACGCGCTCTACGCCACCAGCCCTTCCACCGAGGGTCTGTTGGAGTGGCGCGGACGCGAGGCGTCTCCTGGCTTCGGGGCGCGCGGCTCGCCTTCCCGACCAGAGGTCAGTGGCATATCGAGCCGAGCGTATTGACTCCCCGTTACAGTGGCGGGACCGCGCCGGACTTACACCGGCTTCCGGGACCCGCATCCGCAAACTTCTCTACTGTCTGGCGCTGAAGCTACGCTCGACCACGCCGAGCGTCAAGCTCGGCGGCAAGGCGCCGTTTGAGCACGTTGCGCTGTGCCTCGTGCGACGCGCGCTCCTCGGCGGTAGCATCACAGTTCCGCTCGAACTCCGCGTCCAGCTGGGCGATGGAGCGAGCCAGACTCTCCGCCGCATCACCCGGACCCCCAGCGATCACCGATGCCGCCACAATGGAGGCGCGACGCCGGTGAGAGAGCGCGAACGCCAGCGAAGCGAGCATCACGAGCGCTACCGCTGCCGCCATCCCGATCAGATAGCGCGTGTTCAGCTCCGCTGCTCCGGCTGCGGGCGCCTCTATCGTCACCACCGCGTTTCGTTGTACGTCCTGTGCCAGGAAGCGGTTGAACGTGCGTCGCTCGATCGTGACAGGTGCGACAGCCGCGAGGCGCGCGCCCTTCACCTTCGCCCCAGGTTCCTCCGTGAGAACCTCGAGTACCGGAACACTGTCGGCGAGCGGAACATCGAGTGGGAACGCATCCTCACTCAGCCGGTAGGCGAACGAGACCTGCTTGAGCCCCGGCGCGAATGGCGCGACACTCACCACCCGGCCCGGCTCCTCGCGGATGGAGCTCGGTGATATGTCGCCCTGGGTAAGCTGGAAGTCCCGGGCGGTGGCCGGGATCACCGCGCTCCAGGTTGGATGCGAATCATCCGGAGATACGAGGGTGACGCTGCTGTCGTTGGAGAGCTCGTAAACCTCCACGACCTCGCGCATCCCGTCCGCGCCGGGCGACGACACGACAATGTGTCGACCGCGTACATGCAGAGTGACCGGACCGGAGGTCGTGTCGAAAACGGTTACCTCCGCGTCCTCGCCGGTGACGCGGGGCTGGACCAGCGGCGCGGAGAAGTAGGCTATGCCGCTGTACTGCGCGGAGACGAAGTACACCGCCTGAGCGCTCCCGGTGGCGCGGTAGCGAAAGGAGTACTCGCCACCACTGTTCGTCCGCATCGAGTCTACCGGGCCCGCTGCGTCAGAGCCCACGCGGTGCAGCGTCACCCAGACGCCCGGTACCGCCAGCACATCGCTCCCTCCGGGACGCACTACCCGTCCCCTCACCGATCGTGGGCCGGTATCCGGCGGCGCCGCGACCACCATGGAGTCGGGCGTCGGAGCCGGTGCGCCTCCGGCTTGCGCGCCAAGCGCTCCCCCCCAGCAGGCGAGCACCGCGACCAGCACAAGCCAGAGGCGGCCGCTGAGTGCGACCGCCTCGTGGTGTACCGCTTCGCAGGCCACACCACATGGTACTGATCGTCGGGATGGGGGGGCCATGGCACACCGCCGACGAGTGACCGGGTATTCGAATTGGCGCTCGCGACGAGCACCCGTGAGCTGGCTACTCACAGATTGAACTTCCCGAAATCCTCTGGCCGCATCTTTTCCAGATAAGCCTTGAGCTGCTCCGCCGAGAGATCGCGCGGCTCGACGCCCGGACCGCCCTCCACATCCGTGGAGAAGCTTATCTCGTCGGCATCTTCCTCATCCGCCTCCTGCACCGCCAGCTCGGTGAGCAGCGATTCCTGTGCGAAGATAGGTGCGGACAGGCGGAGGGCGAGCGCGATGCTATCGGACGGGCGAGCGTCGACGTGGAACACGTCCTCGCCACGATAGATGTGCAGCTCCGCGAAGTACGTATTGTCCTGCACCTTCGTTATCTGAACGCGTCGCAGAGAGCCACCCATCCCCACGATCAACCGCTTGCAGAGGTCATGCGTGAGCGGACGCGGCGGCTTGATGTTGTTCATCTCCATCACGATGGACTCTGCCTCGGGTTGACCGATCCAGATGGGGAGCAACCGCTCACCCTCCTTCTCCTGGAGAATGACGACGTACGTGTTCGACACACTGTCCAATCCCAGGCGTGCCACTTTGACTTCCACCATGATCAGCTCCCTTTCAAGCGAAAGCTTGCTCTCCATACATGATGTCACGGCTGCCATCACACGCGGCCCGTAGCGCGAGACGCGCGGCGTACAACAGGACATGGCTGTCGTCATCTTAACCGGGCTGCGATGTGCCCGGCAACCCGTCGTACAGGAATGGGTCGGCGCCGCACGTTTCGCTGAGGCGGCTGGCGAGGAGCGCTTCGACGTCGGCCGCGGTGCGGAGCTCGAGAGACTCGGTGACCGCCGACCTCGCCGCCTCCACCGCGATCCCGCGTACCAGGCGTTTCATCAGCGGCATCGCACGCGGAGCCACACTGAGCTGCCGCACCCCGAGTCCGATCAGCGCGAACGCCATGAGAGGATCCGAGGCCATCTCGCCGCACACGGTGACGTCGATACCGTGGGCATCACCCACCTCCACGGTGTGGCCGATGAGACGTAACACGCCCGGATGCAGTGGGGTGAATCGCTCGGCGATGTTCGTGTTGCCGCGATCCACGGCGAGAGCGTACTGGGTGAGATCGTTAGTACCGATACTGAAGAACGAGGCGTCGCCGACGAAGGTAGCCGCCGATACCGCCGCAGCGGGAGTTTCGATCATCACGCCCAGCGGAGTGTCCACGCGATGGGGAATGCCCCTGGCGGAGAGCTCGGCCGACTCCTGCACCATCAACGCTCTCGTCTGCTGTACCTCCTCCACCGATACTATGAGCGGCAGCATGATACGCAGGTCGCCGTGTGCCGCGGCGCGCATGAGGGCGCGCAGTTGTGGGCGGAAGACGTCTGGCTCGTCGAGGCACATGCGGATGGCGCGCCAACCGAGGAAGGGATTCGCCTCGGCGGGAAAGCCACCCACGGGGAGTTTATCGCCGCCGATGTCGAACGTGCGGATGACCACCGGCCGCCCACCGAATGACTCGACCACGCGGCGGTAGGCGCGGTACTGCTCCTCCTCGTCAGGCATGGTGGCGCGCCCCACCACGAGAAACTCGGTTCGCATCAGCCCGACACCATCTGCCCCACTGCGCGCCGCGGCTTCCGCCTCTTCGGGGATGTCGACGTTGGCGTACAAGGTGATCCGCGTGTCGTCCGTGGTCACCGATTCCGCGGTGGCGAGACGTGCGAGCTCCTCGCCCACGGCGATCTCGCGCTGCGAGCGCTCGCGGAACTCCTCTATCTCCTCCGGCGTGGGATTGATCCAGAGGGTGCCCGTGGTACCATCGAGTATGGCCATCTCGCCGCCCCGCAGCCGCTGCGTGGCCGTTCGTAGACCCACCACGGCTGGGAGCCCGAGGGAGCGCGCCAGTATCGCCACGTGGGATACTCGAGTTCCGGCATCCGTGGCGATGGCCGCTACGGTATCGCGATTCACCTGCACCGTGAGACTCGGCGTCAGGTCGTGCGTCACCAGAATCGCCCCGGCGCCCTTGGGCAGCGCGAGCGGGTCGCGATCGGGGAGACCAACCAGCAGCGAGAGAACGCGGATCTCCACATCGGTGATATCGCCCACGCGTTCGCGCATCATTGCCGAGGCATGCCTCGCGAAGTGATGGCGCCACTCGAGCATGGTGATCTCGAACGCCGACTCGGCGGCCAGGTTCTGGCGAATCAGGCCCTCCACGCGCCCGATCAGCTCCACGTCCTCTAGGATGAAGAGCTGCGCGTCGAAGATCTTGGCTTCCTCCTCCCCTGCCCGGCTGGCGGCGCGCGCACGCACGGCGCGGAGGCGTGCGCGCGCCTCATCGAGCACGGTGTGAAAGCGCCCGATCTCGCCGACGATCTCTCCGTCGCCGATGATCCGCTGCGGTACGTCGGGCACCTCCCAGATGAGCAGGTGCACGGGCCCCACAACAATCCCTGGCGATGCCGGTATACCGGCGATCCGACGCTCCACTAGGCCTCCCCGAAGCGCGCAGCCACCAGGTCGCAGATCGCGGTCACGGCCTGCTCGGCATCCGGTCCCCTGGCGCGTATAAGTAGTTCAGCACCGAACTCCGCGGCGAGCATCATCACGCCCATTATGCTCTTGCCGTTCACCTCGAGCTCATCGCGCACCATGGTGATGTCGCTCGAGAACTTGGACGCGACCTTCACCAGCTCGGCCGCCGGCCGCGCGTGCAGGCCGTTCTTGTTGACAATGCGCACCGATCGTTCCGTCATCATGCCGCAACCGAGTAAATGATTAGCACCGCCAGCACCACCAGGGCAACACGCCACCCCTCTACACGGGAGTGCAGACGCACGAGCACCACGCCCAGAATGGTAGCCAGAGCCATCGCCGATGCGATCGCAACGCCACCCACCGCACGCACGACTTCATTGGGAGGAGTGGCCTCCACAGGGAGACCGGCCAGCACGCGCGAGATCACCAGAGGCAACGCTGCACCGGCCAGCGCCATCACGGCTCTGGACATGTACGCCGGTCCCTGGCGCAGAATAGGGCCGCCGAGCGAGGCGGCCACACGCAGCCCGCTCCGCCACCCCACGGTCAATCCCCAGATGCGAACCCCCACATGCCCCACGTTGTAGACCACCAGAAAGATCAGTAGTACTGCAACGGCACCCGCGCCCAGTCCAAACGCCAGGAGTGCGAGGAGTACGCTGAGCGGCAGCCAGCCGGCCCAGACCAACTGATCGCCCAGACTACCCAGCGGTCCGCACATCGCCATACGAAATCGCTCGATCTGCCCCGGCGGGGAGCCATCCAACTCCGCACGTGCCAGCGCCCCCACCGCCACAGCGGCGAAGTACGGGTGCGCATTGAAGTATCTGGACTGGCGGGCAAGCGCCTCACGGTAAGGCGCCCCCAGAGTACCGCCGGGCAGCATGCGCAGCGCCGGTTCGGTGCAGAAGCCGATTCCCGGGCCGAGCATCAGCTCGTAGTTCCACGAGGCCTGAACGGCCAGCAAGCGCGTGAACATCGCCAGGCGCACCCTCCATGGCAGCGGCGGCGGGGTGGGTGGTACGGGGTGTGGTGCCCTCATCGCATCACAAGTGCGAACACGCCAACTGCCAGGCCGCCCACGAAGTACCAGCGCGCCATACTCACGCCCTGCGAGAGCCGCCACGCAGCACTCCCCGCCACGGCCGCGGCGACCCCAGCCAGAACCGTGTGCGACGCCGTGCGGCCGAGTGACCAGTGGCCGACAACCCAGGATGCTGCAGGCATCCAGACGAGCAGCGCAACGAAAGTAAGCACAGCGCCGCGTACGAGATCCGCCGTGAGTCCGCGGAGCTGGAGACCCAGGACGGTACGCGCGGCGCCCGCCTCCATCCCGGGCAGAGCCCGTCGCGCCCAGGAGCCATTCAGCCGTCGCAGTGCGTGCATACTCCACCCACCGACCCATGCCGTGACGATCGACGCGAGCACGGCGACTACCCACGCGCCTGACAGCGTCGAGAATGTCGCGGCGAGTGCCCCTCCCACCACTGACGCGGTTCCCCACTCGGGGTAGCGCGAGGCACCTACCGGCAGCATCTCCAGAGCGATCATCTCCAGCACCGCGCCGACCATCAGCCCCGAAGCCACGTCACCCCCTAGCGCGCCCCCCAGCGTGGCAGCCACGATGGGACGCGAGATCATCGCCTGAGGGAAGCTCACGACGTCGAGTCCCAGCAGCGCGCCGAGTAGCGCGAACGGAAGCAGCGCGGCCGGATCTGGAGCGATCATCGCGCGGCCCCTTCGTCCAGCAGATCGTGCAGCGGAAGAGGGCGCGCGGAGGGAACATCCTGCGCCGTGACCACGACTCCGGCCGCCTGGAGCGAACGGAGTCCGCTCTCCTCATCCGGTGTGAGGTACACGTAACGCAGCCTCTCGAAGCGGCCAGCCCGGTGGTGGATTCCGCCCACGTTCACCGCCGGGATGTCCGGAGATGCATTTACCAATCGGACCATGGTGTCCACATCCCCAGTGAGCAGGATGCCCGGACGCTGATCACTGCGCCAGGCCGCCATCCGCTCGGCTGCTTCCTCTACGGAGGCGAAGAACACATCCACTCCCGGCGGCACACCCATCCGATACAACTCCTTCTCCCAGTCACTCCCCGCCACATCGTCGTCCACGAGTGCGATGAAGCCCACATTCAACGGTTGTCCCCAGCCCACCACGACCTGCCCGTGAAGCAACCGGTCGTCGATCCGGTACAGTTCGATCGTCACGCGGGCTTACCCCGCAAGAGGTGCATGGCGGCCGCGCCGCGCTCCGCAGCCTGCTCCGCGCCTTCAACCGCACCGGGTTCGGAATGAGTGGCGAAGTGCAGAAGCGCGGGTAGATTCACTCCCGTCACGACCACGATGTCCGCGCGCCCCCTGAGTAGATGGCAAGCCGCGAAGTTGCAGCTGCCAGCCGGCAGATCAGTGAAAACCACACGCGCGCCGGTGGCATCCACACGCTCTCCGAGCATCTCCTCGATCTCCCTCGTACCGAGTCCGTCGTTCGAGAGCGCGATGAAACGACCTGGAACTCCGGTGATCAGCTCCACGGCCGACACCAGCGCCTGTGCGATCTGCCCATGTCCGAGTACTATGGCGGGAGCGGAATCACTCATCGTCTTCGGCCAGGTACTGGCGGACGTCAGCGGCCGCGCGCATGCGTCCCAGAAGACGCTGGTTGAATGCCTCCGCGGGATCGATGCCGCTGAAGCGCAGCAGGTGGTTCATTGCCACGACTTCGGCCACGACCGTGATGTTCTTGCCAGGGTTGAGCGGAAGGGTCACGCGTGGGATCTCCACATCGAGGATCCTGGTGGTGGTGCCATCGAGTCCGGTACGATCGACGGAGTCCGCACGATCCCAGTGCTCGAGCTGTACCACCACCTCTATACGCTTCTGCTGACGGACGGCACGGATGCCGAACACCGACGGAATGTCGATGAGGCCCACTCCCCGGATCTCCATGTGGTGGCGCTGCAGCTCGTGACCCCGGCCGATGATCACGTCGTTGCCGCGCCGCGTGGCGATCACCAGATCGTCCGCCACCAGACGGTGGCCTCGCTCCACCAGGTCGAGCACGCACTCCGACTTGCCAATCCCGCTCCGCCCCACGAAGAGCAACCCCACTCCATACACATCGGCCAGAGAGCCGTGAAGTGTCGTTGTGGGCGCGAACTCCTGGTCGATCGCAGGCTTCACGCGGCGGTAGAACTCGGTGGTCTTGAGCAGAGAGCTGAGCACGCATATCCCACGGCGTTCCGCGATCTCACGCATGATGGGCGGAACATCGAGGCCCTTCGTGACCACCGCGCACGGCACATCGAACGAGAAGAAAAGCTCGAGAACGTGTCGCTGCTGATCTTCGGACAGAGACGCGAGGTAGGTCATCTCCGTCTCGCCGAACACCTGCACCCGCTGGGAGGGAAAGCGGTCGACGAAACCAGCCAGCACCAGCCCCGGACTCGAGACCTCATTGGTGGTTATCTCACGAGCCAGCCCGACAGATCCCTCGCTCACGAGCTCGAGCTGCAGGGTGTCGCGCATGAGATCGAGCATCCTCTCCACGGTGAACGGCGCTTTCATGAGCACACTCCCCAGGTGATCTTCACAGGCTCGCTCCTATGCCACCAGGCTCTCGAGGTGCTCTTCCGTCTGCCGCGCCGAATCCTCCCACGAGAATCCCTCGACGAAACGACGGGCGTTCGCGCCGAGGGTGTCCACCAGACGCGGTTCGTTCGCCATCCTGGCCATCGCTCTGGCCAACGCCGGTACGTCGCCGTGGCGGACGAGAAAACCCGTCGAGCCATCGCGTACGGACTCACGCAACCCCGGAGAATCGGATGCGATCACCGGCGTCCCGCTCGCGGCCGCCTCGAAGTTGGTCATGCCCCATCCCTCCTTCGGCGAGGTGAAGACCAGAGCCCAGGCCTCGCTCAACAGCGAACGCTTCCTGGTATCGTCGATGAAGCCAAGAAACCGCACCCGGTCGCCGAGGTCAAGAGACGCCGCGAGCCGCTCGAGCGAGGCGCGGTAACCGCCGGTGCCGGCAATCACGAGGCGGGCAGTGGGGTGAGCCATCTGGGCGAAGGCCCGGACGATGATATCCACCCTCTTGTAGCGCTTGAGACGGCCGAGGTAGACGAAGAGTGGCTCCGGGGAGCGCGCCGACCTGTCAGGGACGTACGATGCCGCATCGATACCAGGGTAGATCACGCGGATGTTCTCGCGCGCGATGCCGCGCGCCACCAGATCAGCGGCCGTGCTCTCGCTGATAGCCTGGAATGGCACTCCTCGATACGCTCGCACGAGCGGTCGCTCCATGGCCCACACGGCGGCAGCCATGGGGAAGGCGACTTCCTGGAATGCCGTGGTACCGAACAGATGAGGTACCAGCGCCACGACCCGGCCGGCGCCCCAGCGTGGCGTGTAGAGAGGCACCTTGTTGATGTCCTCCACCAGTATGTCGTGGCCGAGCGGAGCCAGCGCTCTCTCGTAGTAGCGGCGTGCGTACCATGGAAAGGTATAGCGAGCGCCCACGCGGTGCACGGAGATGCCGTCCAGGCAGGCGCGGGCGTCGCAGCCCGTCCACCCGCTACACAGCAGCGAGATCTCGTGCCCGCGCGCCGCGAGGCGGCCGAAGATCTCGTGAAGGTGTATCTCGGCACCGCCCGCTTGCGGGTTATCCCTGTCCTGCCAGTTGACCACCAGGATGCGCACTAGAGCTTGCCCATCCTCCGAGCCAGGGCGTCGAGCACGCCGTTCACGAAGCGCGCGCTCTGGGCACTGCCGTAGCGCTCCGCCAGTCGTACTCCCTCCTGAATGACGACGCGGGTCGGCACCTCCCCGCGATGCAGCTCGGCCGCTCCGAGGCGTAGTACCGAGCGCTCGATGGCGCCCAGTCGGCCCAGGCGCCAGTTGGTGGTGACCTCCGCCAACGCCGCATCGATGGCGAAGCAGTCGCTGGCGACGGTGCCGACCAGAGCTCCGGCGAGCGATCGCTCCTCGGACGTCACCCGCATGTCATCCCAGATATGCTCCGCAACCTGGACCAGCGACTGTGCATCGCTGGCCGCCACTCCCTGCCCGGTGGCGCCATTTCGCGGGCCCGTGACGCCAGGCGCATCGCTGGCCGGATCCTGTCTCATGTCCCATGCGTAGAGCGCCTGCAGCGCGCGCGCACGGGCGCGCGTCTCAATCCTCGTCCGTGACATTCAAGCGATCAAATAAGTCGGCCATCTCGAGCGCCGCGAGCGCGGCATCCCATCCCTTGTTGCCGTGCTCTCCGCCGGCTCGATCCTCCGCCTGCGCCATCGTGTCGCAGGTGAGCACTCCGAATCCCACGGGGATCTCGAACTCCGCGCCCGCCTGCGCGAGCCCCCGCGAAGCCTCGCCAGCCACGAAATCGAAGTGGGGCGTCTCACCGCGAATCACCGCGCCCAATGCAACAACCGCGTCATAGCGTTCCGACGAGAGAAGAAGACGCGCCGCGGATGGCAGCTCCCATGCGCCGGGGACCCAGACCAGATCGATGTCATCGAACGCCGTGCCGTGGCGCATGAGCGCGTCGAGCGCGCCATCCACCAGCTTCTGCGTGATCGATTCGTTGAAGCGACTGGCCACGACCGCTATGCGCCGGCCAGTACCAGTGCGCGTTCCCGCGAATTCTGCCATCAGTGAGCCAGCAGGTGCCCGAGTTTCGCGTACTTCGTCTCCAGGTACCCGCGGTTCTCCTTCGTCTCTGGGGCGTTGATGGGCACGCGCTCGGCGATCCGGAGGCCATATCCTTCCAGGCCCACGAGCTTGCGCGGATTGTTCGTCATGGGACGGATCGACTTTAGGCCCAGGTCGAGCAGGATCTGCGCGCCTATTCCGTAATTGCGGAGATCCGGCTTGAAGCCGAGTCGCTCGTTGGCCTCCACCGTATCGGCACCGGCGTCCTGCAGCTCGTACGCCTTGAGCTTGTTGAGCAGGCCGATCCCTCGCCCCTCCTGGTCCAGATACACCACCACTCCCCTCCCCTCGTCCGCGATCATCCGCATGGCCTCGTGCAGCTGCCAGCCGCAGTCGCAGCGAAGCGAGCCGAAGACATCGCCGGTGAGGCACTTGGAGTGCATGCGTACCAGCAGATCCTCGCCATCGGTCACGTCGCCGAACACCAGGGCCACGTGCTCGCGAGAGTCCACGTCGTTCTGGTAGCCCATGACGCGCCACTCTCCCCACTCGCTCGGCAGCCGTGCTTCGGCCACGCGGCGCACGAGACGTTCCGTCTGGAGGCGATGGGCCACCAACTGCGCGACGGTGATGAACGTGAGACCATGCAACGCGGCAAACACCTCGAGCTCGGGCCGGCGTGCGGGCTGGCCATCCTCGTCGCGGAGAATCTCGCAGACCACGCCCGCGGGGGCGAGTCCGGCGAGACGCGCCAGGTCGATCGCGGCCTCGGTGTGACCCACTCGCTGCAGCACTCCGCCGTCACGGCCGCGCAGGGGCTGCACGTGGCCGCCACAACGCAGGTCCGCCGGCACGGTGGCTGGGTCCACCGCTACGAGAATGGTCTTCGCTCTGTCGTGGGCGCTGATCCCGGTCGTGACCCCGAAGCGGGGAGCGGCATCTATGCTCTGCGTGTATGCCGTCCGGTACGCGTCGATGTTGTTCTCGGTCTGCTGCGCGAGGCCCAACTGGTCGCACCGCTCACCAGTGAGCGCGAGACATATGAGGCCACTCGCGCGCTTGGCCATGAAATTTATGATCTCAGGCGTGACACGAGCCGCGGCGCAGATGAGGTCACCCTCGTTCTCGCGATCCTCGTCGTCAGCGACGATGATCATCCTGCCGGCTGCTATGTCCGCGACTGCCTGTTCTACGGTTCCGAAAGCCATGTCAGTTCTCTACACCTGTGCCATGTGAGGCGCTAGGAGGTGGCGCACGTACTTGCCAACGACGTCGGCCTCCACGTGAACGCGGGAGCCCGGCGTCAGATCTCCCAGCGTGGTGTGATCCAGCGTGTACGCGATCAGCGAGAGCTGCACCATGTCCCTCGCCGTCAGCTCGTTCACAGTGAGGCTCACGCCGTCCACCGTCAGCGACCCGCGCGGCACCATCAGCTCTGCAACTTCGCCGGGGAGGCGCACATCCACCAGTCGCGCGTCACCCGCCAACGATACCGATTCCACTACCCCCAGCCCATCCACGTGCCCCTGAACTATGTGGCCGCCCATCCTGTCGCCCACTCGGAGCGAGCGCTCCAGGTTCACCCGCCGTCCTGGCTCCCAGCTAGCTATCGTGGTCCGGCCGAGGGTGGTGAGCACCGCCGCCGTGGTGAACCAATGCTCGCCGCACTCGCGCACCGTGAGGCATGCACCGTTGATGGCTATGCTCTCGCCCTCGACGAGGTCCGCGTAGCGGCAGTCGACGCGCAGCTCGCGCCCCGGCGCCGTGTCACGCGCGCTCTCGATTATGCCTATGTCGTCGATCAGGCCGGTGAACATGGTGACCTCGGTTGGCGCCAGTGACCGGCAGACTCGACTGCCTGACCGCTGTTGGCGTGTCTACGCCGTGGGAGAAGGTTCGTCCCTATGAGTATTTCCAGACTTCCGGCACCCACCCTCGGCGGGCTCCTTGCCGGCGGCCGGCATCGCTCTCCGCACCGCGTACACGGTCATCGTATCGTCGCCCAGAGCACGCCTCTCGAGTACGCGGAAGCGCGGCGCGCCGGGCAGCGACATGGAAGGTGCGTGGGCGAAGGCGCCCAGTGCGCCGGCGCCCAACAGCACCGCACCCTGAAAGATAATCAACCGGTCGATCAGAGCGCGCTCCATGAAGGCGCCGGCCAGGCGCGCGCCCCCCTCCACGAGGAGGGAACGCGCGCCGCGGCGGGCCAGTTCCACCAGTGCGTCCTCCATCGTCCCCGCGACGAGTAGCTCCACGCCGGTCGCCTCGAGGGCCCGGGCTCTGGCCGGGTCGCACGCCTCCGCGATGATCATCGTGGGTACTTCGCGGGCGGTCCTGACCAGCCGTGCTTCGAGTGGCGTCCTGGCATGGCGATCGAAGACCACTCTGAGTGGCGGAACGCGCGGGGCAGGCGCGTCGCGCACCGTGAGCATCGGGTCATCGGCGAGCACCGTCCCCAGCCCCACTCCGACGGCGTCGCTACCGGCGCGGAGCTCGTGAACCAGCGCCCGTGCGCGTGGGCCCGTGATCCACCGGGAGCCACCGTGGGAGTCGGCGATCGCGCCGTCGATGGAGGTCGCGAGCTTGAGCGTGATCCACGGGCGGCGGTGCACCTCCGGCGATTCCAGCGCATGGAAAAACGGCGCGTTCAACTCGCGCGCCGCTGCCTCACGCACTCCGGTGGTCACCTCTATTCCGGCCGCTCGCAGGAGCGCGACACCGCCAGCCGCCCGAGGGTTGGGGTCGAGAGTCGCTACCACTACTCGTGCCACACCCGCGGCGATCAGCGCATCGGTGCACGGGGGGGTTCGCCCATAGTGAGAACATGGCTCGAGCGAGACATACACCGTAGCGCCGCGCGCCAGGGAGCCCGCCGCCCGCAGCGCCTCTACCTCGGCGTGCGCCTCCCCGTACCTGGTGTGATAGCCCTCGCCCACCACCTGTCCATCGCGAACCACCACGGCACCAACCATCGGGTTGGGCGCCGTCTGACCCCAGCCGCGCCGCGCCAGCGTGAGCGCGCGACGCATGAACAACCCATCACGCGATCCAGCAGAAGGTGGAGCGCCTGTAGATGGGTCAGCGGCCAATGCGTAGTCCTAGCGAGCCGTACAAGCGGGCGTCCGCCGCGGCCGGATCGAACGTGTTGTAGGTACTCACATCGCCGCCTGAAACGCGGCCGACCTCTCCCAACAGCCGAAAGAATGGGAAGGGTGTGATTGACAGGTCCACGAACATATTGGTGCGCTTGGGTTCGGCTGAGATACCCAGTGTCCTCTCCGGGTTGAAGCCCTGCACGTCGTACGTCAGCACCGAGCTCGACTCATAGGTATCCTGACCTATCCCGGCGGCCAGACCGAACACGACGAAGCTCTTGCTGGCCACCGCTCGCCACGATTTCGTGCGTACCTCGAGGTCCTGCACGACGATGCTGTTACTGCCGGAAGCCGCAGCCGCGATCGTGGTGCGCGGCAGATCGCGCTGCAGATACGTCACGGAGATACCTGGCGTGAGCGCCGTCTCGCTCATGATGCCGAGCCGGCCACCGTACCCGAGCTTGAGCGACGCGTCGGGAGTCGTGATATGAACGGATCCGCTATTGACGTCGGGCACGAACGCCGCGCTGACAATGGCGTCCACGCCGCCAACGTACGTGACACCAGCAGGGAATCCCTTGAACAGGCCGAGCGACACATCCACCTGCGGTACACCGACCCATCGCTCGCGCACCCGATACTCACTCCTCCGTGGCGCGCCCACGGTGACGCCAGCCGCGGCTACGTCGGGGATACTCGCTCGCATTGCGTTGGCGCGTAGCTCCGCGCTGATGTGCCCGAGCCCGCCCAGGGTACCGCCCTGCCCCAGGACGGCGTTCCCGCCCGCCACGAGGGTGCCGAGTTGAATGTTCATGTAACGATAGAGGTCCACCACCTTCTGACAGGCGTCGCCCCCCTCGTGGTTGGAACCCACGAGCGACGGGTCGAGACAACTCTCTTCCACGCCCTGTGCCCGCGCAGCAGACGCCGTCGCAACAAGCGCCGCGACCATAAATATGTATGTCGACTTCGCTATTCTCATCGGGACTCCGTCGCCAGATGCCGCAGACAATCAGCGCCGGTGCCCCGGCGCCAGCGCCGGACCGGCAACGACTAACCCAGGACCACCACGCCTTCACCAGGACGCACCTCACCCATGACCCAAGCCGACTGGCCCGCGGTCAGCGAGCTTTCGATGACCGCCGGCGCATCTGCCGGTGAACAGATGACCACCATACCGACGCCCATGTTGAAGGCGCGGAACATCTCATCACGTGCAACCTCGCCGGCGCGCTCCAGCTTCAGGAAAACCTCAGGGACTTTCCAGCTGGAAGTATCGACCACAGCGTTCAGGTCTCGAGGCAGCGAGCGGCTGAGGTTACCCGGCAGCCCCCCGCCGGTTATGTGTGCCATGGCATGAACGCGCGCGAGCACCGGCTCGATTGCCCGAAGGTACGAGCGATGTACTCTTAGCAATACGTCTGCCACAGTGCCGGGCTCGTCAGGGAACTTGTCATCCGGACCCAGCCGCATTCTCTCAGAAACGATGCGGCGAGCGAGAGAGTAACCATTAGTGTGAAGTCCCGAGCTTGCCAGCCCAACGAGCACGTCGCCCGGTTGCACGCGCTCGCGCCCCAGGACGCAGTCCTCCGCAACGGAGCCGACGATGAACCCGGCGAGATCATAGTCCGGAGGCGTGTACACGCCAGGCATCTCGGCCGTCTCACCGCCCAGAAGCGCACAACCGTTCTCGCGGCAGCCAGCCACAACGCCGCGCACCACCGCCTCTACCACCTCAGGCACCAGCACGCCGAACGCCACGTAATCCAGGAAGAAAAGCGGGCGCGCTCCCTGCACGAGGATGTCGTTGACACAATGGTTCACCAGGTCGTGACCCACCGTGTCGTGTCGTCCGGCCTCGATTGCCACTTTGACCTTGGTACCGACGCCATCGGCGCTGGCCACGAGTACTGTCGCGGCGCCGCCAGCCGGCAAGCGGAACATTCCGCCGAATCCGCCGAAGCCCCCCCGCGAGCCCTCGGTGAACGTGGACTCCACCAGCGCCCTGATCCGATCACGGGCGTCATTGGCGGCGTCTATGTCGACGCCAGCGCTCCTGTAACGCAGCGGCCCACTCACGCCAGCAGATCCTGTTCGAATGCCACGAGACGGTGGAACTCGCTCACTCGTCCTGCGATGTCCGACGAGTCGATCTCGAGGAAGCGATCGATCGAGAAGCGCTCGACAGCGAAGGATCCCATGGCCGATCCGTACACTACCGCGCGCTTCAGGTTCGGGTCGCTCAGGTCGCCGGTGCGCGCCAGGTAGCCGATGAATCCTCCCGCGAACGAATCGCCCGCGCCCGTGGGATCGAACACCTCCTCGAGCGGATACGCCGGGGCATAGAACACACTGGACCGAGTGAACATGAAGGCTCCGTGCTCCCCCTTCTTGATGATGACGTGCCGCGGGCCGTGGTCCATGATCCAGTGAGCCGCCTTCACCAGATTGACCTGCTCGGTGAGCTGCCGCGCCTCGGCATCGTTGAGCATCAGCATGTCTACCCGCGACAGGAGAGCAAGGATGTCGCTGCGTCTGCTCTCGATCCAGAAGTTCATCGTGTCGCACGCGACGAGCCGCGGACGCTCCACCTGCTGGAGTACCTCCAGCTGGAGCCGCGGATCGATGTTGCCAAGGAAGACGAACGGCGCCCGCCGAAACTGTTCCGGGATCTTGGGACGGAAGTGTGAGAAGACGCCCAGCTGGGTCTCGATTGTCTCGGCGGTATTCAGGTCGTGCCTGTACCGACCGCGCCAGTGAAAGCTCTGCCCCTCCGCGCGCTCCACACCGGCGAGATCGACGCCGCGCGCCACGAGAGGCTGCAGCCGGTCCATGGGATAGTCGTTACCAACTATGCCCACCACCTGCACGGGTGCGAGGAGACTGGCTGACGCCGAGAAGAAGGTGGCCGAACCACCGAGCACGTCCTCGGCCTTGCCGAACGGCGTCTCCACGGAGTCCAGGGCCACGGAGCCGACGACTAGCACGCATGACATTGGGCAGGATCGGGTTAGAGAAAACTACGGGGTTCAGGGTTCAGGGTTCAGGAGGCAAGGGAGCTGACAGGGTTCAGGAAACGGCTCGTCGTGTAGAGCACTCTACCGCGAGGTAGTTCCTGAACCCTGAACCCTGCCCCCTGAACCCCGTACTTCACATCCTGTCTGGCGCCGTGATTCCCAGAATCGTGAGACCATTCCTGAGCACCATGCGGGTCGCCCGGGCCAGGAGGAGACGTGCGTTCATTATGCGAGGCGGCTCGTTGAGAACATGATGCTTGTGGTACCACAGATGAGCGAGACGCGCGGCATCGAGAAGATAGCTCGCGATGCGGTGAGGTTCGAGCGCCTCGGCGGCGCCGGCAACGACATCGGGGAACTCGAGCAGAGCCTTGATGAGCTCCTGTTCAGCCGGCTCCACTAACGCGCTCGGATCCACCCCGTCGCCAGTGATGCTCTCCACGTCGATGTTGCCCACGCGGAAGATGCCCGACATGCGCGCGTGAGCCATCTGTATGTAGTAAACCGGGTTCTCCTCAGACTGCGAGCGCGCGAGGTCGATGTCGAAGATGAGTTGCGAATCGCCCTTCCGCATGAGGAAGAAGTAGCGGACCGCATCGCGACCAACCTCGTCGATCAGATCACGCACCGTGACGTAGCTTCCAGCGCGCTTGGAGATCTTCACCTCCTCGCCGCCGCGCATCACCGTTACCATCTGATGGAGAACGTACTCGGGGTATCCCTGGGGAATGCCGATGTTCAGCGCCTGCAGTCCCGCGCGCACACGCGTCACGGTGCTGTGATGGTCGGAGCCCTGAACGTTTATCGCTCGGCCGAAGCCGCGCTTCCACTTGGTGACATGATAGGCGACATCGGGCACGAAATAGGTGTAGCTGCCGTCGCCCTTACGCATCACGCGGTCCTTGTCGTCACCAAAATCGGTGGTGCGCAGCCAGAGCGCTCCGTCCTGCTCGTACGTGCGGCCCGCGGCCACGAGCGCCCCTACCACTTCCTCCACGTGGCCATCGGCGTAGAGCGACGACTCCAGGAAGTATCTGTCGAAGCGAACGCCGAACGCCTGCAGATCGAGGTCCTGCTCTCCGCGCAGTTCGCGCACCGCGAAACGCCTGACGGCGTCCAGATCGGCACCCTCTCGATCGAGTGGGTGCGCGCTCACATAGCGCTCGGCGATCTCCGCGATGTACTCACCGTGGTAGCCACCCTCGGGGATCGGCGCGTCGCGGCCGGCGCTCTGGGCGATACGCGCCTGTACGCTCGCGGCCAGGTTGGCGATCTGCGAGCCAGCGTCGTTGTAGTAGAACTCGCGCGAGACATCCCAGCCGGTCCACTCGAGGAGCGCGGATATGGAATCGCCCAGCGCCGCCTGCCGACCATGCCCAACGTGCAGCGGTCCGGTGGGGTTCGCCGAAACGAATTCCACGTTCACCTTGCGCGCGCCTCCTGATTCACTGGCGCCAAAGCGATCTCCGGCGGTCACCACCTCGCGGAGACCGCTCGCTATCTCGCTGCTCGAGAGATGAAAATTGATGAAGCCAGGACCGGCCACATCGACTCGTTCCACGCCAGCCTTCACGAGATCGAGCCGTGCCACCAGCGCGCTTGCGATGTCCGCGGGGCGCTTGCGTAGCGGCCTGGCCAGGGTCATCGCCAGATTCGTGGCCCACTCGCCGTGCGCAGGGTCGCGTGGGCGCTCCAGTACGGGCTCCACCGGCCCGGGCGCACCGAGATCCCGCGCCGCCTCGATGAGCGCGACGCGGATGAGTTCGCGCGACGTCATTCGGTCTTGGAAACCTTTGCGGCTGGTGCCGGCCCGCTCTCCGCCGGAGACGAGCTGGTGGATGCTTCACCAGCGCCGTTGCTCCCCGCACCACCATGTTCCACCACGTGCGTCGCCGACCCACCGTGAGCGGCATGTGGATGAGAGGCCGGTGGCGACATTCCCTTCTTGCCGTCCTTGCCGTAGTCAGTGATGTAGAAGCCTGAACCCTTGAAGAGCAGCCCGATACCGCCGGAGATCTGGCGCGTAGCCACCTTGTCACACACTGTGCACGGTAGCTCGCTCACCGAATCACTCATCTTCCTGAAGAACTTGTCAAAACTATGCCCGTCCGGGCAAACGTACTCGTAAGTTGGCATTTGAAAGGCACTTAGATCGCATTGAGAAGACGTATGAATACTACGCCGTAGCGCTCTGTGCGACAAGGCGCCCTCGAGGTTGCTCACGAGCCACACCTGTGACCGGTAGATCAGTTTTCGATGCCCAGGGGAACTCTCACCACGAACCGGCTACCGACGCCTGGCGTGCTCGACACGGTTATGTCCCCGCCAAGCGCGAGGCATAAGCGATGCGCCACGGGGAGGCCCACGCCGGCACCACCGTAGCGACGCGTTATTCCCTGCTCCGCCTGCCAGAACGGGTCGAACACGCGGTCGAGCAGCTCAGCGCGAATCCCTATCCCCGTGTCCCAGACCTCGAACGATATCCACGCGCCATCGCGAGCCGCGGCTAGCCCAACCTCACCACGCTCCGTGAACTTCACCGCATTATTCAGCAGATTCACGAGTATCTGGCGAAGCCACAACGGATCGGTAACAAGCTCCACGTTCGGCGCGGGCGCTTTCACGGTCAGGGCCAGATTCTTCTGTCGCAGCTGCGACGATATCAGAGTGACGGCCTGCTCGACTATTGCTGCGGCACTCACCTTGGTGAGGCGTGGCTCCTGCTTCCCGGCGTCCACGCGCGCCAGATCGAGAACCTGGTCGACGAGAGCGAGCAGCAGGTTACCGCTGGCTCTGACGCGCGAGAGCTGCTCCTTCTGAGTGGCATTCAACGGTCCGACGATCTCCTCGCCCAGGAGCTCCGCATAGCCAATGATCGCCGTGAGCGGCGTGCGGAGCTCGTGCGACATCGAGGCCATGAACTCATCCTTGACCTGGCTGGCGCGCTGCGACATGAAATAGAGCCGGGCGTTGTCAGCGGCCAGAGCAGCGCGTTGCGCCAGCTCTTCGGCGAGCACGAGGTCGTCCGGCTGATGGTGGCGGTGCGACTCGGCCATGAGAAAGGTCATCGCGCCGAAGACCCGGCCGCGCGCAATCATGGGCACTATCATCACCGACACCGGCCGGAGCGCTCTGAGGGCGGCGAGCTGGCCTTCATCCGCTGCGAGTCGAGGCAGCTTCGACTGCGCGAGATCCGCGTCGAGGAGCGGCGAAGCGCTATCGATCACGCGCACGACCATGTTATCGGTATCGCGCGTTCGAGGCGGGACAGCCATCTCCAGATGGTGCGAGTCCGGCGTCTCAGCGTCCCGCGCCACCAGATGCGAGCGATGGATCATGCCATCCTGCTGCACGACGTCGAGCCAGCAATGGTCGCCCAGCACCGGTAGCGCGAGCCGCGCTACGCCCGAGAGAGTCCGGTCCAGATCGAACGAATGAGCCAGCAGAGCCGAGGCGTTCGCTACGAGTCGCGAGCCGATCACCGATCGTTCCCCGGCCGAGCTCCGGTCTGGGGCTCGCGATTCCCCCGGCCGCGGCGACATCCCCATCTCATTCTCGACGGATCGTACCAGCCAGCGCACGAACGAGACACGCCCGTCCTGGTCGCGAACGGCGCGGGACATGAAATCTGCCCTGAGGCCTTCTCCGGCCGGGGACCCCAGCCGCATGCGCCACACATGCATCCGGTCGGCGCCGACGCCCTCGGCGAGGCGCTTCAACCGGGCACGGAGCTTCGTGCGGTCACCCGGGGCCAGCGCGTCTTCCAGGCGGCTGGCTATGAGAGCGCGGGGCGACCTGGCGAGCAGCCTACCGGCAGCGGGGTTCGTTCCGCGAATGATGCCATCTCGGTCTGTTATGAGATAAGCATCTGGGAGGAACTCGGCCAGGGCGCGCTCGCGCTCGATCGCCCACTCGAGGCAACCAGGCGCGAAGTGCACGCCAGGGTCAGACGTGGAATCCACTTCCGCCGTATCCGCTCTGTCAGCATGGCGTATTATGGGCAACCGACCGTCAATACTGGCCGTTTCCGCCGGCGTAGTATCAGAGTAGCGTCCTCCACGGCCCGCCTGGTCAGCGCGCCGCGAGCCCTCAGGTACGGGCGATAACTTCTCAGGACTCACTCGTACACCTGCTCAATTGATTCTCTGTCGTCTCCAGATGACCACCGATGTGCCGACCTTCCAGATCGGTGAAAGATCAGCCGAACGCTAGCCAGAAGGTCGCCGCGTGACCAACCGGATCTGCAATGGACTACAGCACCGCAATCTCCGATCCACGGGGTCGGGAGCACTCGGAATGGTTGGTGAGGGGCGCATTGGACGCATCCGCACTTCCGATGCATCGGGCCGGCGTCACGCAGTCGGCCGGTAGACTCCCCACTTTGCGGCGAGAGCGTCGGAGATCTCGCCTAACGTCGCGCGCGCACGTACGGCGTCCACAATGAGCGGCATGAGGGGAGCACGGAACATGCCACCTGAGAAATCTGCGGCGGCACCGAGGAGCCCGAGCGCGCGGCTCGACGCGGCCTCATCTCGGCTGCCGCGCGCGAGCTTCAACCGGTCCACCTGCTCGTGCGCCAGGCGGGAGAAATCCGGAGTGGGAAGCACTACCGGCTCGCCGTCATCATCGAAGCGGTTGACTCCAACCACCACCGTCTCTCCGCGCTCCACCCGGAGCTGGTGCTCGTACGCGCTCCGAGCAATCTCATCCTGGAAGAACCCCTTCCCTATCGCGCGTTCGGCGCCGCCCAGCGCATCCACGCGATCCAACAGCTCGCCCGTCAACCGTTCCAGCTCATTCGTGAGATGCTCCACGTAATAGCTGCCGGCCAGCGGGTCGACGGTATTGGTGACGCCCGATTCGTAGGCCACCACCTGCTGGGTGCGCAATGCCAGCGTGGCGGCTTCGGCACTGGGTAGCGCGAGTGCCTCGTCGTAACCATTGGTGTGCAGCGACTGAGTTCCTCCCAGCACCGCGGCCAGGGTCTGCAGAGTGACGCGCGCCACGTTGTTCAGAGGCTGCTGCGCGGTGAGCGTGACGCCGCCAGTCTGGGTGTGAAAGCGGAGCCGGGCATTGGCATCGCTGGCACCGAAACGCTGGCGCATGAGGCGTGCGTAGATGCGCCTTGCCGCGCGGAACTTCGCGGCCTCCTCGAAGAGATCGTTGTGCGCGGCAAAGAAGAAGGAGAGCCGCGGCGCGAAGGAATCGATGTCCAACCCCGCCTCGATCGCGCGCTTGATGTATTCGATGGCATTGGCGAACGTGAACGCCAGCTCCTGCACCGCCGTCGCCCCAGCCTCGCGAATGTGGTAGCCGGAGATGGAGATAGGGTTCCAACGCGGTACCTCGGCGGCACAGAAGCGGAAGACATCCGCGATCAGCGCGAGGCTGGGACCCGGCGGATAGATGTAAGTGCCACGCGCTATGTACTCCTTGAGGATGTCGTTCTGGATGGTCCCGCTCAACGCAGTGCGCGAGATCCCTCTCTCCTCGGCCACCACGATGTACATGGCGAGCAGCGTGGCGGCCGTCGCGTTGATCGTCATCGACGTCGACACACGCTCGAGCGGGATTCCCTCGAAGAGAACGTGCATGTCGTCGACCGTGTCGATGGCCACGCCAACGCGCCCCACCTCCCCTTCGGCGCGTGGCGAGTCGGAGTCGAAGCCCATCTGGGTGGGGAGATCGAACGCCACCGATAGTCCGGTCTGCCCCGCATCGAGGAGCAATCGGAAGCGAGTATTCGTCTCCGCCGCCGTCCCGAATCCCGCGTACTGGCGCATGGTCCAGAGGCGCGAGCGGTACATGAGCGGCTGAACGCCGCGGGTGAATGGGAAGCTCCCCGGATCACCGAGGTCACCAGCGTAGTCCACCCCGGTATCGGCCGGATGATACACCGGTTCTATCCTGATGCCCGATGACGTGCAGCGAGCGGAAGCTGGTGCGTTTTCGCGAGACATGGGACGGCGGAATGAAGAGTTCAGGATTCGGGCGACGGCTCGTGGCTGGAGGCCCTCGCCCCCACGAGCCCTTCTCTCGGTCCCGAATCCCGAGCTCCGCCTCCGCTGAGCACCATGTCCGCCAGCTCCACTTCCTTCCGGCTCCCGATGTAGAGCGGTGAGCGCTGGTGCAGATCGGTCGGGTCGACGTCCATGATACGGCGCACTCCATCGCTCGCCGCGCCGCCAGCCTGCTCAACCACGAAAGCCAGTGGGTTCGCCTCGTAGAGAAGTCGTAGCTTGCCGCGCGGGCTCTTCGTGCTCGCCGGGTAGGCGAAGACCCCGCCACCGAGGAGGTTGCGGTGGAAGTCCGCGACGAGGCTGCCAACGTAACGCACATTGAGCGCTCGGTGGTCGCCCTCGAGACCGCGATAACAGCGCATCAGCTCCTTCACCCGGTCGTCCCAGTGCTGCTCGTAGGAATCGTTCACGCTCAGGTAGCGGCCGCAATCGGGGATACGGATATCGGGATGCGAGAGTAGGAACTCACCGATGGATGGATCGAGCGTGAAGCCGTGTACGCCCTGGCCCGTAGTGTAGACCAGCATGGTGCTCGACCCGTAGATCACGTAGCCGGCGGCCACCTGGCGCCGACCAGGCTGAAGCAGGTCCTCCATCTCGGCGCGTGTGCCGCGCGTGATCTTGCGTACCACGGAGAAGATCGTGCCCACGGGTACGTTCACATCGATGTTCGACGAGCCGTCGAGCGGGTCGAAGAGGAGAAGGTACTTACCGCACTTGAATCCCTCGGGGATGTGGATGATGTCGGCCTCCTCCTCCGATGCCATCCCGCAGAGCCGGCCTCCATGATCGAGCGCCTTGATGATTATCTCGTTGGCCATCACGTCCAGCTTCTGCTGTACCTCGCCCTGCACATTCTCCTGGTCGGTCGCGCCCAGAATGTCCGCAAGCCCAGCCATCCTGACCTTGTTGGCGATCATCTTCGCGGCCAACGCGAGGTCGTACAGAATGCCAGACAGTTCGCCCGTGGCCTCCGGGTGCTGACGTTCCTGCTCCACGATGAACCTGTCGATCGTGACGACCGACGTGGGTGTATGATTGACCACGTTACACATCTCCTCTCGGCGGGCCTGTGACGGAGGTGCGCACTTGCGTCGCGGCGTAAGTCCTGGCGTCAGCCTCGTAGCGGTTCGCACGGTATCCGCGACGTATACTCTCCCAAAGATAGCGAAGCGGGAACGACGCGGTGGCCTCAAACTGGTGGACGTGCCGCAATTCGTGCAAGAGCAGTTCTGCCTCCAGGACGACCCCTGGAGCCACGAAGATGGTGCGCCAGAGGGTGATGGCCGCAACCGAGCGCCGGCCCAGCGCCCACCCGCCTACTCGCACCGGGAGCCCGCCACGCCGCAGGCTGATGCGCGATAGCTCCGGATAGCGCTCGATGAGCCAGGCAGGAACACCCACGGGGCGCCCTATCAGTGGTGCGAGAGCATGTGCGATGGTCTGTTCGAAAGCTGCCACCGGTCACCTCCTTCCTCGATATTCAGCGATCGACCATCGGTACGAACGATCACGCTGCCCTCCCGATCGGTACGGAGCACGACCGCTCCGTGCCGCGCCAACGATCTCAGCACGCCGGCATCGGGGTGCCCGTACGAGTTGCCCGCCCCCACGGAAACCAGTGCCAGCCTGGGTCTGACCACGTCCAGGAATGCCTCGCCACTGCTGGTACTGCTCCCGTGGTGCCCCACCTTGAGGACGTCCGCACCAAGCAGCGCGCGCTCGTGTTGGAGCAGCCACCGTTCCTCACCATGCTCGGCATCCCCCATGAGCAGGAAGCGGACCGAACCATACTGGACAAGGAGAACAACGCTCGCCTCGTTGGGCGAATCCAGCGACGTCATCCAGGTGGAATCCGGGGCGAGCACGTGCAGGTGCACGCCGTCCACAAGCAGCGTATCACCGGGGTGCACACGGCGCCAGCGGACGTGCTCATCGTGAGCAGTGGTGAGGGAGGCGCGGTAAGGCGGGCTGGTCCCGGCGTAGGCTCCATCCCAGTACGCGTCCGGGTGCAGAGTGCGCAGTACGCTCGATGCGCCGCCCACGTGATCCGCGTGTGGGTGTGTGAGTACGAAGAGCGCCACATCGCCACCGCGGCGGCGAAGATATGGGATCACAGTGGCACGCCCGGCGTCGCCGCCACGCCAGGACCTTCCGGCGTCCACCAGGAGCCACCGCCCACGCGGAGTTCGCAGCGCCACCGCGTCGCCCTGTCCCACATCGATGACGTGCATCTCCAATCCCTCGGATCGAGCCGGAAGGAACGGCAG